>JAMCPX010000008.1 GCA_023382265.1 Deltaproteobacteria bacterium
AGCCGTAAATGTCTTAAACAGTTGTAAAGAACCAGAAGCGATCACAAAAGCGATCACACCTGAGTTATAAAGATGTGTAACATATTAAAAAATAAGGTAAAAATGATGTCTGATGACGGGTTTTAAATCCGCACTTGTTCGTTTCCTGTTTTTTCAAATGCATTGATTGTATCAATAAATTGATGGACACCATTTATTTAATAGTGTATAGAAAAAAAATAATTTCCGGAGGAAGGATGAATAAAAAATATTTTGCTTCTTTGTTTTCACCGATAAAAATAAATAAGACAAAAATAAAAAACCGGATTGTTTTTCCTGCAATGCATCTCAACTACACACCCGACGGCTATATCACGGACCAAATGACCGCTTTTTTTGAAAGAAGGGCAAAAGGCGGCGTTGGTTTGATAGTTATCGGTGGATGCACAATCGATAAGATCGGTGCGGGACCTTTTATGATCAGGCTTGATGCAGATACCTTTATACCGGGTTTAAAGGGATTTACGGATAAGATGCACAAGTATGACACGAAAGTTTTTGCGCAGCTCTATCACGCAGGCAGGTATGTTACTTCATGGATGATAGGGGGTGAGACGCCGGTTTCAGCCTCTGAAGTTGCATCACGATTAACAGGGGAAACACCGAGGGCTTTAACGATAGATGAGATCAAGAGGATACAGCAGGCTTATGTGAGTGCATCACTGCGCGCTAAAAAAGCAGGCATCGACGGTATTGAAATCCTTGCCTCTGCGGGCTACCTCATCTGCCAGTTTCTCTCCCCTCTCACAAATCAAAGGACGGATGAATACGGCGGTTCTATGGAAAACAGGATGCGGTTTGGCATTGAAGTGTATAGAAAAGTAAGAGACGCCGTAGGAAATGATTTTCCTGTTATATTCAGATTATCGGGCAGTGATTTTGTTCACGGAAGCAATACGATCAATGAAACCGTTGAGTTCGCAAAGGTGCTGGACAAGGAAGGTGCAGATGCGTTCAATATAACTGGAGGCTGGCACGAGACGCATGTACCGCAGCTTACCTTCTCTGTCCCTGAAGGTGCCTTCTCCTATCTATCAATGAAGGTTAAACAGGCTGTTCGTGCGCCCGTTATTGCATCAAACAGGATAAACAATCCTGAAGCCGCGGACAGGATAATAAACGATGCATGGGCAGACATGGTTATCATGGGCAGGGCACTGATAGCTGATCCCGATTTCCCGAAAAAGGTAATTAACGGACATCTCGACAATATCAGATTTTGCATAGGCTGTAATCAGGGATGCTTTGACAATGTATTTAACGGCATGCCTGTAACATGCCTGTTAAATCCGATAACAGGAAGAGAGCATGAGATAAAAATCGGTAAGGCAAAAAAATACAAAAAAATTGCTGTAATAGGTGCAGGGCCTGCCGGTCTCGAGGCCTCTTTAACACTTGCCTTAAGGGGTCATAAGGTGAAACTGTACGATAAAGAGCCGTGGATCGGCGGTCAGCTTAATCTTGCAAGTGCAGTACCCGATAAAGAGGAATTCGCCGGACCTCTCAATTATTATGCCTGGCAACTTGAGCAGGCTGATGTGGAGAGCCATCTTGGAAATTCTATCACAAAGTCTGACATCAAAAAGCTAAAGGCGGATGAAATCATTATAGCAACGGGCGCCCAGCCTGCTGTCCCCGATATTAAAGGTTTGAAGGACGGGCTTAAGAAAGGTTATGTTAAAACAGCATGGGAGGTCCTGTCAGAAGGATTTAACGGGGTAAGGGATAATGATGATATTGTTATACTTGGCGGCGGAGCGGTTGGATGTGATGCTGCACTTTTTTTAGCGGAGGGAGGGACCATGGATGCAAGGACAGCCAGATTCCTTCTTGAGAACGATGCAGAAGATCCATTGCTTGTTAAAGAGCTGCTGAAAAAATCGACAAGAAAAATAACCATAATCGAAATGATCGATAAGATAGGAAAAGATATCGGCAGGTCCACGAGATGGACAATCCTTCAGCAATTGAGAAGGAGAGGGATAAGAACGGCAACCTCTACAAAGGTTACAAGCATAGAACCTAATAAGGTGTATGCTGAGAAAGATGGAAAAGAAACCGTATTTGAGGCAGGTATGATTGTGCTTGCAGCAGGGGCCAGGCCAAATAATCCGTTTTCAGATTTGAAAGATAAAAGGATTCATGTTATTGGAGATGCACATTCCGTTGGAAAGGCAATTGATGCAATAAGACAGGGATTTGATCTTGCACTTAAAATATAGTTATTAAAAAGAGGAGAAGTATATGAAGAGATTTCTAATAGCACTTTCGTTAGCTCTGGTTATGGGAAGTTTTATAGCTGTAGTAGCATGGTCTCAGGGAGGAAACCCGCAATGGCCTGGTACAATAGGTGTGCCGCCAGCAAAAGACATTAACAGCTCTGACTGGGTTCCTTATCTTCCATGGGATCCAAGTTATGCACAGGCAGAACCGGGATTTAAATATTATAACTCAAGTGCAGGTGTAGGTGATGAGGATTGGAATTACTTTAGTTTCAGGCCATATCTCGCAACATCATCAAATCTTAACACACCGGAACAGTTTTACGGCGTAAGCGGGTTTAGCGCTGATAAGGCATGGCAATACTCAACAGGTAATCCGCATATTTTTATAGCTGTACTTGATTGCGGCATAAAATGGAATGATAAAGAGCTGCAGGATAAGTTTCATCTTAATTATAGGGAATTACCGCCTCCTTATAATCCTACTCTTATACCAAGTAATGGTGGTTTCATAACCGGATGTGTCTGTACGACTGCTAATGGAACAACAACCACCTCCTTAACTGCACTCACATCCTGTGTTTCCAACAACGGCCATTATAATTGGTCATGCTATGACTGGAATAAGGACGGCGCTTTCAATATAGCTGATTACGATGCATCACAGGGTGGTGCCGGATACGCATGGTTTACCGATCCTTTATATCCAACCGGTAAAGAAATACAAATAACTGATCAGAACGGCAACAATTTTATAGACCCCGAGGATTTAATTATACTCTTCGGCCAGGACGGGGTTGATGAGGATCATGATGGCTATGCAAGGGATATATGCGGTTGGAACTTCAGGGATAATAACAATGATCCATGGGATCTAAACGGTTATGGTCACGGAACAGGAGAGGCAGAGGATTCAACAGCACCGGGCAATGATACGCAAGTAGGCAGCCCAGGTGTATGCCCGCAATGTCAGGTTATGCCTGTAAGGGTAGGAGACAGCTTTGTTGCTGACGGAAACCATTTTGCAGAAGGCGTATTGTTTGCAGTGGACAGCGGTGCATCTGTAATCCAAGAAGCACTCGGAACCATCGATATGCCGGCTTTTGCACAAGAGGCAATGGATTATGCTTACGATCATAATGTTCCTATTATTGCGTCGGCAGCAGATGAGGATAGTATGCATCATAATTATCCTGCCAGCGGCAACCATACAATCATGGTTCATGCCATAGCAACCAACAACCTTGGTGCAGCATCGAACCAGCCAATAACAACATTTCTTGCATTCAATAACTGTACTAACTATGGGGCACACCTTGTTTTATCGGTTCCAGGCGACTCGTGTTCATCCGAGGCAACCGGTAAATCATCGGGCATGAGCGGGATACTTGAGTCCATGGCTTTTACAGAGGGCATCCAGCTGACCGCAAATGATATTAAGCAGATACTCACTTTAACAGCAGATGATATTAATATACCAAACTCAGTACCGGGCTCAACAAACTATGACCCTACCCTTTATGAATCTCTGCCCGGATGGGATCAATACTTTGGCTACGGGAGAAGTAACCTTTATAAGGCGGTATTATCGGTTACGACCACAGCAATCCCGCCTGACGTTGACATTACATACCCGAGATGGTTCCAGACTGTAGATCCCGTTACTTCCTCAACATTAAATGTATATGGAACAGTAAGCGCGAGATGGGCAAGCTCTTATGATTATGAAGTGCAGTATGGAATAGGTGTTACGCCGGCAACATTTGTTACAGCATGCCAGCAGTCTGGCTTAACCGTCACAAAGAGCGGGCTGCTGTGTTCTATAAATTTATCAGGTATTTCCATATATAAGGGTGTGATAAATAAGGTAGAAACATGGACGGAAGGCGGTGCTAATGACTACGCACTTACAATAAGGGTCAGGGTTTTCGATAACAGTCATAAAAATGTATATGAGTTACCAACAAGCGACGCTCAGAACAGGCTTTACGGCGAGGACAGAAGACAGATTTTTGTTCATCACGATCCGGATCTTTTCCCAAACTATCCGATATACATCGGCTCTTCCATGGAATCTTCACCGGTGCTTGTTGATCTTTACGGTACCGGCAAGGATGTGCTTTTGGTAGGCGGCTCTGATGGAAAGGTATACGGGTTTGATGATAACGGAAATCCGTTACCGGGCTTCCCTCTGTCAACCGATGTACTTGATGTGTTTAATCCATCCAATCCGGCCAATACGATAAATCATTTAAACTCTCCTGCTTACGCAGGCGGTACAATCACCCCGGCATCTCCGGCGATTTTGGCAACCATTGCGGTCGGAGATCTGCTCGGCAACGGCATAACGGATATTGTAGCAGCTACAATGGATGGACATGTATATGCCTGGGATTATCACGGCAACAGGCTGCCCGGCTTCCCTGTTCATATAAACTATGCTTATTCGGATCTTGTAAATCCTCCGAATACCAATACATTAACTACAAATGTTTTGCAGTCATTAAACTGCTTAAGCTCTGATCCAAAATGCGAACCAAATCCAAAAATGGATATACCGGATCATGCTATATTTGCATCTCCGGTACTGTACCCATTAAGCGGCAAGGGGCTTGATATTATTGTTGCGGCACAGGATCAGCACATCTATATATGGGACGGCACAGGCGCGCTCATCTCGGATTTCGCTGTTTATGATCCCGACCCCTCTCATTATAGACAGTATACAAGGATATTATCTACACCGGCAGTCGGGGACATTCTCGGGAATGGGAAGGTTCAGATAGCGGTAGGAACAAACGAACTCTACAATATGGGTGGAAGGGCTTATGTCTTAAACCTTGACGGTACCATTGCAGCCGGTTGGCCGCAGGCACTATACGGTCCTCAATCAGACATATTACCGTATGTAGGTGTTGGTATTCCTGATTCCCCTGTTGTATTTAAAGATGGAACAGCACCTGGGCTGAAAGTTGCCTTTAACGTGATCTCCGGCGACCCTGTTATATTTAATCCGGACGGAACGGTTTTTCAAAACGTCGGTGGAAAAAAGTTCCCCTCAGATGTTATAACAAAAGAGACAGGGGAATTAACACTTTTATCAAATATGTCCGTAGGCTCTTTACTCGGTACAGGCGATATTAACATAGTTTATGGTGCGGTAGGACTGAATGTCCTTAATATGGCTGCATTCGGAGGCTTACGCGAACCGTTTGATCATCTTGTAGCTGCATGGAGTGTTGATAATGATGGTTATGTTGATCACTTCCCGATGCCTATAGAAGACTGGCAGATGTTTAATGACCCTATTATTGCCGATATATCGGGTAATGGTATGCCGGATATTATAGAAGGCAGCGCAGGTTATCAGTTATGGGCATGGGATGCAAATGGAGATATACCTCAGGGCTGGCCCAAGTTTACGGGCGGCTGGATGCTTGCATCGGCAGCAGTTGGAGACGTACAGGGCAATGGGTACCTCGCTGTTGCAGCGGCAACCAGGGAAGGTAACCTATATCTGTGGAAAACAAAAGGTCCTGCAAATGATGTACAGTGGCCCAAGTTCCATCATGATCTATGGAATACGGGTAATTATGAGACCGCCCTGCCTTCACAGCATGGCCCTGCTTCAAGTTCAAGTTCGGGCTGCTCTTGTAACACAACAAGTAAGACGTCAGGGACAGATGCGATGTTGGCGTTTCTCATTGCCTTGATGCCGCTTGCTTTTGTGCTTGTTATGAAAAAGAGAAAGGCAATCCATTAAGTGAATAAGGGGACAGGCTTTTTATTTTTTGTTTTTTTGTTTTATGTAGCAATAAGGCTTGTCCCCTTTTTTTTTGTTTTTGATCACACAAACAGGTTCTTTCAATTTGATTCGTACGACTATAACGAACTTGGTCAAAACATAGCTTTACACGGTTATTATGTACCAAAACCGGTAGAGCCCGGTTTAAGAAGGTCTCCGGGATACCCGGTTTACCTTGCGATAATATACAGGCTTTTTGGTGTTAATCCTGCTATTGCATTGTTTTTTCAGATTATCTTATCCGGTTTTATACCCATTTTTTTGTATTTGAATGCGAGGTTGCTCTTTTCCAAGAGCATAGGAGCGATTGCCTCGGTCATATCCATCTTTGAACCTGTAAGCATTATCTATTCAAACATGTTATTGGCAGAAACGCTGTTTGTCTTGTTCCTGCTGATGAGTACCTATTTTTTTATCAGGTCGTTAAAATCATACAATCTAACGTTTATTGCAATTTCATCCATGTGCGCTGTCATAACTGCCTATTTGAGAGCCATTGATATGTACATAATATTTGTTTTTGCATTTCTGTATTTAATTAATCAACACCTAACCCTGGGTGAACGGATAAAGAGCATGGGGTTTTTTATTATAATATTCATAGCACTCATAATTCCATGGTTTGTAAGAAATTATGAGGTGTACGGGTATAAGGGCTTCTGTTCAATTCAGGATACCAATCTTTATAACTATAGAGCTGCCGGCGTTGTTTCCGAGATTCAGGGTATATCATTAAAAGATGCACAGTCACAACTTGAAAAAGAAGTACCCGAGGGGCTTTCTCTTGCACAAACCTATCAGTTCTACAGGGATCATGCTTTGCGGATTATTCTGCATCATCCTTATGCTTATCTTGTTGTAATGCTTAAGGGCAGCATAAATATGTTGCTATCACCCGAACGTTACACGCTGTTCAAACTGTCCGGAATAAAGCCGCGGCTACTCAATTTTATGTGGCAGGGGCATAGCATGACGAAGGCTTTAAAAATGATACTGGCAGATCCGCCCTTAATAGTTGCTATGATAAGCTATCAGATTATGTTTAACGGACTTTTACTGCTGTTTGTGTTTATAGGCATTATAGTGCTTGCAGGTGAAGGATATTATAAAGAACTCCTTTTCTTGCTTACGATTATGTCATATTTTGTTGTATTATCCGCAGGCCCCGAGGCAGAGCCAAGATTCAGACTAACCACACTACCCTATGAAATTATTACCGCTTCTGTAGCAATAGCATCCATGTATGGCAGCTTTTCAAGAAGGCACTATAAAAAGACCCTGAAGTAATCTCCCAAATAGGCTGTCATCAGACTTTTCCAGAGCTTAACGTGATTTGGTACGCTGAAGTGCAGGAGTTCATGGTTATCCCACTTACGCTTTTTGGATTATAGCATTTGATAAAATCTTTAAGGTCATCATACTATAAGGCATTTCCGCAGGCCGTTGGGAAAAAGTATGATATCAGGGCGCCTGCTGCTATCTCAGTCCCAAATTTAATTCCATATCCAAGTTCTCTTAACCAATCCAGAGCAGCCTGTTTTACCGTTGATTCAGCAACCGCACTCACTGATACTTCCTTGCCTCTGTGCGCTTTTTATACAGCCGCTCTGTAAATCCGACTTCCAGCTCAAAGGCTTTCGCCTGGGCGTCAAGCTGGCGGTCCAGCAAATAACAGCACATTTTTTGACAATTTTACACTTATTGTATGATATACTCAATGTCGTATTTTCTGATCAACCCAAATAAGCATTTGAAAAGATACTGCATTATTGGGTTGATAATGCTTACACCCTCACTAAAATTGACATATTCGGCATGTTCTGTTTAAACATAATATAAATGGGCAAAATAATCTCTATTGCAAATCAAAAGGGCGGTGTAGGAAAAACTACAACGGCGGTAAACTTATCTGCAAGTATTGCTGCTGCAGAAAAGAAGGTCCTCCTTATAGATTTTGATCCGCAGGCAAATGCGACAAGCGGGCTAAGCATTGATAAAGCAGGTCTTGATAAGACCATATACGATGTGATCATAGGTAAAGACAAATTAAAAAATATCATAAAAAAAACAGAGCTTGAATATCTTTACATCGCACCGTCCAATCAAAATCTTATTGGTGCAGAGCTTGAGCTTATAAACATAATCTCACGTGAAACGAGGCTCAAAAATGCCATTAAAGATTTAAGCGATGAATATGATTATGTCATAATAGACTGCCCGCCTTCACTCGGACTGCTGACGATCAATGCTTTGACTGCTTCTGACAGCATTATCATACCGCTTCAATGCGAGTACTATGCAATGGAAGGGCTTGGTCAGCTTATGAACACGGTAGAGCTTATTACAGAGAACATAAACAATACTTTAAAAATAGAAGGTATTTTGTTGACTATGTTTGATCCAAGGAATAATCTGTCCTATCAGGTAAAGGATGAGATTGATGAACACTTTGCTTCTTTAAGATTTAAAACAATAATACCAAGAAGTGTAAGGCTCAGTGAAGCCCCGAGTTTCGGCAAGCCTATTATACTTTACGATATCACATCAAAGGGCGCAAAAAGTTATATCGATATGGCAAAAGAGCTGCTTCAAAAACATAACAGTAAAGGTTTAAAGGTGTAATATGGCAAGCAAACACAGGGCCCTCGGTAAAGGGCTGTCTGCATTAATACCGTCAAGGACGAAAGAACTTATAACAAAAGAGGGATATTTTTTATGTCCGGTATCAAAGATTAACGTAAATGAGCATCAACCAAGAAGGACATTTTATGACAACACCATAGAAGAGCTTGCACAATCCATAAAAGAGAACGGCATACTACAGCCTCTCGTTGTAAAGCCTCACGGTACAGATTATCAGCTTATCGCAGGCGAGCGAAGATTAAGGGCGGCCAAAAGGGCGGGATTAAAAGAGGTCCCGGTTATTGTAAAAGATGTTGACGGCAAGGGGCAATTACTCTTTTCGCTAATCGAAAATCTACAAAGGGAGGACATAAACCCTATTGATGAGGCAGATGGTTTTAGAAGACTCGTAGATGATTTCGGTTTAAGTCAGGTGGATGTTGCGAAAAAGGTTGGTAAAGACAGGGCAACTATAGCGAATTCCATACGATTGCTGAGGTTACCCGGCGATGTTCAAACTGCATTAAAAAACGGGAGTATATCACCAGGGCATGCAAGGGCAATACTGTCCATTGAAAACATTGACGAACAAATAAAGTTATTCAAAAAGATTATCGGTGAGAAACTAACAGTAAGGGCTGCAGAGAGCTATGCAAAACTGAAGAAGGTAAAACACAGCCATGATGAACAATCAAGCGAGGTTAAAATTCAGATAGATGCAATTGAAGATGAATTAAGAAGGCTTTTTACTACAAAGATAAAACTTCATTTCTCAAATAAAAAAGGCAGGCTTGAAATTCATTACAACTCACTTGACGATCTGGATAGAATACTGAATATTATACGAAACAAATAGGAGGCAATATGTTTGATAAAAAAGAAACCAATATAAAGCAGGAAGAGATTCACACAATAATAGGCAAGGAAAGTGCTTTTGAAGGTAAGCTGGTATTTGACGGCATTGTTAGAATAGATGGTAATTTTAAAGGAAACATAAATGCAAAAGGTAAGCTCATTGTAGGAGAAACAGCAATGATTGAAGCCGACATTGAGGCAGTTTCCATAATACTGAGCGGTGAAATCAAAGGTAATATAACGGCGTCCGATAAGATAGAGGTAAGAAGCAAAGGAAGGTTCACGGGCAATATCTCAACTCCATCGCTTGTGATAGAAGAAGGTGCTTCGTTTAACGGCAGTTCTACAATGGGTAAAAACAATACGGCACCGCTTGCACAGTAACAGCCATCCTATTGATGAATCATAAGATCATTTTTGCCCCTGCAAAGGTAAATCTATTTCTTTACGTTCTGGGTAACATGCCGGACGGTTATCATGAAATTTTTACACTGATGCTAAAAGTTTCATTGTTTGATAAGCTCACGCTTTCCGTTTTAAAAGGCGATTCCGTTTCTATTGAAACAAACATGCCCGGTCTACCCAAAGACAGCAGAAATACCGTCTATAAAGCTATAGAATGTTTTTTTCGTAACAAACCCATTGAAAAAAAACAGGTTAATATATATATAGAAAAAAACATCCCGGTTGAAGCAGGTATGGGCGGAGGCAGCAGTGATGCATCGGCAGTGCTTAAAACCTTAAATGAGATCATGCATGCTTATTCTGAAAAAGAGCTTTTCGAGATTGCAAAACATATAGGTTCCGATGTTCCATTCTTTATGGTTGATGGGCCGGCTATTGCAACGGGTAAAGGCGGCCAAATCGATAAAGTTCAAATTAAGGATCTTATATACTTCATTGTTATCAAACCGGACTTTGGGATATCCACGCAATGGGCTTATTCACATATAAATTTATTGACAAACCATGATGTAAAGCATAAGTGTTATCATAATGTGTATACAAATAAAGAGATAGCAATGTGCCTTCATAACGACCTTGAAATTGTAGCTGAGGAATACAATCCACAGATTAAGCTGATAAAGGAAAGGATTTTATTTTATGGAGCAGACGGTGCAATGATGACAGGTAGCGGCTCAGCAGTATTTGGGCTTTTTTTTGAAAAAAAAGCTGCAGAGAATGCATACCTTAAAATTTCTAAAGAGTTTACAACTGTTTATAAATTAACAAGTATATAACATAAGGAGGTAGTGGGTATGGAAATTACAGAGGTAAAAGTATTCCCGGTGAATGAGGAAAGGTTAAAGGCTTTTGCTACAATAATTTTGGATAATTGCTTTGTAGTAAGGGACCTGCGTATAATCAATGGAAACAATGGATTATTTGTAGCAATGCCGAGCAAGAAGATGAAAGACGGCAGATATAAAGATACTGCACATCCACTTAACAATGAAACAAGGCAAAAAATAGAGGATCTTGTAATAGGTGCGTACAAAAAAGAAGTTGATAAAGATAACAGTGTACCTGCAATAGAACAGGCATAAACTATACATTTTCCCTTGGGGTGTAGACAAGTGGTAAGTCAGCAGACTTTGGATCTGCCATTCGGAGGTTCGAATCCTCCCGCCCCAGATAAAAACAATTGATATGGACAGAACATTAAAAATATTTAGCGGTAATTCCAATATTAAACTTGCGGAAAATATATGCAGCCACCTTTCCACGAAACCGGGGAAGGCGATGGTTACAACTTTCAGTGATGGAGAGAGCAGAGTCGACATCAATGAAAATGTAAGAGGGATGGATGTCTTTGTGGTTCAATCACTGTCAATGCCTGGTAATCATAACATTATGGAATTACTTATTATGATAGATGCCCTAAAAAGGGCATCAGCCCAAAGGATAACCGCTGTTATTCCATACTATGGATACGCGAGGCAGGATCGGAAAGTCAGCCCGAGAACGCCCATTTCTGCAAAGCTTGTAGCAGATCTTCTTACTACGGCCGGTACACAAAGGATATTGACAGTAGATCTGCACGCCGGTCAAATACAGGGATTTTTTAATATACCGGTTGATAACCTCTATGCTCTGCCCGTTTTACTTGAATATATTAAATCAAATATTAAAGATAATATAGTTGTTGTGTCGCCTGACGCGGGCGGCGTAGAAAGGGCAAGGGCATTTGCAAAGAGATTGGATGCAACTATAGCTATAATAGACAAAAGAAGGCCAAGCCCGAACGTATCAGAGGTAATGAACATTGTAGGTGATGTGAAAGGTAAGTCGGCACTAATCGTAGATGATATGGTAGATACGGCAGGTACGATAACACAGGCTGCAGAGGCACTGTTAAAACAGGGTGCTTCACAAGTTTATGGCTGTACAACGCATGCCGTACTATCTGGAAATGCGGTTGAAAGGATAGATAAGTCATTTATAACAGAGCTGATCGTGACGGATACCATAAAGCCCGCAGAGCGTACTTTACAATGCAAAAAAATTATCGTAATCGAGATAGCGCATCTGCTGGCAGAAGCTATACAACGTATACATGAGGAGACATCGGTAAGTTCTCTTTTTATTTAGAAGAAAAATATGTTTAAAACCTATTTATAATAAAGGTTCATGCGAGGAGAAAAAATGGAAGAGTTTACAATTGAAGCAGAGTTAAGAACAGGGTTGGGCAAAAAACCTGTCAAGGCTATAAGGAAGCAAAATAATATCCCCGGCATTTTATACAGTGCCGGCAAACAGACTATGCACATAACGGTACCTCTGGCGTCTGTAAAATCCATGCTAAAACTTGGAACAAATGAGCTTGTGAAAATCAATATCAAAACGGATTCGCAGGTTGTACAAAAAATTGCTCTTATTAAAGATGTCCAGAAGCATGTAGTAACTTATGAGCCTTTGCATATAGATTTTTACGAGATAGCAAAGGATAAGCCTATAAAGATCAACGTACCTGTTATGGTTTCCGGCAGGTCAAAGGGTGTGGAACTCGGCGGTATATTACAGATACTCGCAAGAGCACTAACTGTGAAATGCCTTCCCACAGCAATACCAAAGCATATAGAGATTGATGTAACAGAGCTTGCAATAGGTCATACACTGCATGTCAGAAACCTTACACCGATAGAGGGTTTAGAGTTTATAGACAACGCCGATATGCCTGTTGTACACGTACTTGTTCCTGCTAAAGAAGAAGTGGTTGCCACCGTCACAGCAGAGGTTGCGCCAACCGCCGCAGAGCCGGAGGTGATAAAGAAAGGCAAAGAAGCCAAGGAAGGTGCAGAACCTGAAAAGACGGCTCCGGAAGAGCATAAGGCAAGGCAGGAAAAAGAAAAGAAGTAATAGGCACTTTTGTTTAAACATTTTAAAAAAATACATAAGCCGGCTTTTCTTGTAGCAGGGCTTGGTAACCCTGAAAAAAGGTATGAACATACAAGACATAATGTTGGTTTTTTATTCGTATCCTTTTTTGCGAAAAATTCCGGCATAAAGATCAAAAAAAAAGAATTCAATGCTTTTACGGGTTATGGTGAGGTTGAGGGAAACAGTTTGCTTATTATGAAACCTTTAACCTATATGAATCAGAGCGGCATATCTATCAAAGCTTCCATATCGGCATACAAAATAAAGTATGAGGATGTTATAATAATTCACGATGATATGGATATCGATAAGGGAAGGGTAAAACTACAATACAAAAAAGGCAGTGCCGGGCATAAAGGGATCCAATCCATCGTAAATAACATTGGACAGGACGGCTTTTATAGAATAAGAATAGGCATAGGTAAACCGGATAATAATGATGATCCTTCTGATTATGTGCTTGATGCCTTTTCAGACCGGGAAATGGAAAAACTTGATGTGCTTTTTGAACAAATATCTCAAGGATTGATTATGTTCATTAAAGGAGATAGGCAAAAAGCAATAGAATTTATAAATAACATAAGGGCTTAGTATGGGTTTTAGCTGCGGTCTAATAGGACTTCCGAATGTTGGGAAATCAACCATTTTTAATGCATTAACTTCAACAAGAGTTTCTGCGGAGAACTATCCTTTTACAACCATCGAACCTAATATAGGTATAGTCGATGTTCCGGACAAAAGGCTTGAGGTTCTCGCAAATATAGATCACTCGGAGAAAAAGGTTCCCACCACGCTAAAATTTATTGATATTGCAGGACTTGTAAAAGGTGCTTCAAAAGGTGAGGGGCTCGGTAACAAATTTTTAAGCCACATCCGTGAGGCTGATGCAATTGCGTATGTTGTCAGATGCTTTGTAAATAAGGATATCATTCATGTAGAAGGCAGTGTGGATCCTGTCCGGGATATTGATATCATAAATACGGAACTTCTCCTTGCTGATCTTGAAGCTGTAGAGAAAAGACTTGATAAAGCGTCCAAATCAGCCAAGAGCGGCGACAGAAAATTAAAAGAACAGGCAGATTTTTTTCAAAGGCTTTCCAGCCATCTTGCAGAAGGAAAAAAAGCCATAACGCTCAACATGGATCCTGAGGAAACAAAGATTCTGTCGGAAATAACGCTGCTAACTGCAAAGCCCTCAATGTACATTGCAAATGTTGGAGAGGATGGACTTTCAGGCAATGGGAAAGAGGCTGATTATATAAAACTGGTTGAAGCAGAGGCAAAAAAAGAAGATGCTGGGATAATCGTTATATCAGGAAAACTCGAAACAGAGCTTGCAGAACTAACCTCTGCAGAGCGTATAGATTATTTAAAGGCGATTGGAATAGAGAGATCGGGGCTTGATGTTATGATAGAGAATGGATACAGACTATTAAACCTTTTAACCTTTTTCACATCAGGACCAAAAGAAGCCCGCGCTTGGACTATTGTAAATGGAACAAAAGCGCCACAGGCAGCGGGTAAAATACATTCGGACTTTGAAAGAGGCTTTATAAAAGCAGAGATTATTTCTTATGATGATTATGTTAGAGCAGGCTCAGATGTAAAGGCAAGAGAACTTGGGCTTTTGAGAATAGAAGGCAAAGATTACATCATGCAGGAAGGTGATATATCTCACTTCAGGTTTAACATTTCCAAATAATAGTTCAGAGAATGTAGATTATAAAGCAGACATGCAGGGGCGATTCCACGAATCACCTCTGCAATAAAATACGCATTTTGCCCTATGTAAGTTTATGTGCATGCAGTATGCATTATTTTTTAAAGGAGGAGACTATGCATAAAAAATTTGGGGTTTTTATCTTTATCACAATTTGTTTCGTGAGCACATACGTGATAGAGCTGATAATGATCCTGAAAGGCTTCAGCATGACTATAGAACACGGGTTTACCGTTTTACATTCGTTATCCGGCATGTTCATGCTGGCGGTTATCACCTGGATTCCCGCGATATCCGCCTTTGCCACCGGAGAAGGACTCAGCAGTATGGATATCAGGATCGGCAGACTTTCCACGTACATTTACTCAATGTTTTTGATCCCGGCATGTTTCATCCTTATATACCTCGTAACGTGGTTTCTGGGCATCGGACACCCTGACTGGCAGCTTACACATTTCTGGCATCTGAGCATCAATATCAATCATGGTACCTTAAATATCCCTCCGCCCAAATTTATCCTGCCGGTACTTTTCCTGTTTACGATATTTATTTCTCCATTCATCTTCAGCCTGTTTGCTTTTGGTGAGGAGCTCGGGTGGCGCGGATATCTCCTGCCAAAACTCATGCCCCTGGGAAAAAAGAAGGCTTACATCATCATCGGGATCATCTGGGGACTATGGAATGCACCCATGATTTTTATGGGGCTTGATTATCCGGGACACCCGGTTCTTGGAATCCTGATGATGATTCTTTTAACTACTTCACTGGGCATATATCTCAACGAGATGAGGCTCAAACATCGCAGTTCTGTACTTGCGTCATGGATTCATGGACTTATAAACAGTCAGGTGTACGGTGTATGGCTCCTGTTATTCCCTAAAGTCAATCCTCTAATCGGAGGGATTACAGGGATCGTGGGGATCGTTATCTTTTTCTTGCTCGGGATACTCGTGGTGAAACGGTTTTCAATATCGCATTTTCCGGGTTAATACCTTATAAAAATACCTGCTGATATATTGTTAAGTGTGTTTATATCCTGATAGTTTGATGTTGCTAATTGTAAAGGGAAGGGATAGTAAGTAAATCTTGAGTATAAAATCAACTTCCATAACCTACAATCAATCTCTGCAAACAGAACGGGATAATTATTCGGCATGGATGTAAAATAGTACATGGCTCCTGCCTCAATGCCAAGCTTATTAAGCAGTGTAAAATATAAAGAGTCATACAGTTTGAAAAAATCGTACGCATAATTATCGCTATAATAATAAAACCTTGTATTAAACGAGATTAATCTTGATATATAAACTATACCCCCAATGCTCCCAATGCCTGCATTATAACTATTGTTAAGCCCTGAAGAGCCGTTTATTGAAAGCTGCAATATAAACGGATTTGATACAGGTATGTAAAATTGCAAACCAATTGAACCAACCCGATCTCCTAAACTATCTGAATAATATGATAGATTACCAAGCAGGCTTAACCTTTCTAACGGATTCCAAAACATGCCTGCAAATACCGTGTTGAACGTATGTTTTTGAGAATCAATATTAAGATCGTATCCTGCTATACTATATATCCTCGCGTACGAAATCGAAGGGCTGAGGGACATAATAATACTGAGCAGCAGTAATTTACTTTTTTTGACAATCATAACCCATTAAGGGACTATCACATTTATGCTCTTTGGCAGTATGTCAAATGTTGCAGGCAGCATACCGGGCTGTTCACCGTCAACATCAAGCAATACCCTGTCTTTGGATGTAAGTTCCACACGAATCGCATGTGTATAGCCAACCATAGGACCGTTTATGTGCGTGCCTTTATATATTTTTGAAGAGTTTCTTATAAAATCTATGAACCCTGCCTTGCCGATTGTAACAATATCAAACATGCCGTCGTCCGGTACTGCCTTTGGAGCAATGTGCATGCCCCCGCCGAAAAACTGACAATTAGCAATGGCAAGCATACTGATCTCGGTATTATAAGGTTTGTTGTTATCAAGCGTTATTGTGATATTTTTATTCTTGTAGGTGATAAGCGTCATGATAGTTCCCCATAAAAAGGAAATAAAACCGCCGAATACCTTTGTTGTTCTGTTTACCCTGTCCACCGTTTCACCCCCAATACCAGCGTCTGCTATATTGATGAAATACCTTATTGTTTCATGTCCGTCGTGTGATACGAATTTAATTTTACCGGTATCCATGTCCATTGTTTTTGCATTTTTTATAACCTTCACTGCATCCCGATACGGTTTTGGTATACCCATTGTTTTTATAAAATCAGCCCCTGTTCCCATTGAGATTACTCCAAGGACTGCCTGCCGGTTTATCGGTTTATCATTTTCAAAAAATCCATTTAAAACTTCGTTCAGTGTTCCATCACCGCCAACGGCTATAATACGGTTAAAGCCCGATTTTATGGCCTTCTTTGTAATATCTGGTGCTGTGTACCGTCCTGTTGTAAATGCAAATTCTAAATCGCCTATGGCCACTGATAATGCCCGTTCTATATCAGGCCAGAGTTTTTCTGTTCTTCCATTTGCGGACCTGAGATTGACAACGGCAAATGTTTTTAAATGCTCATTCATTGCAGGTATGCTTATTGTTTTGCCGGCACGATATTGTGCTGCCGCCCGTAGGTTTCTTTTAAGATAAGAGACAGCAGAAAGGCAATAACAAACATTGCCATGAGCAGCCACATGCCATTACGGAAATCGGATGTTTTTTCCCCGATAAACTCCATGGTATAAATGGTTGCTATTGCCCCGGTTGCGCCAAAGACCCATAACATGCCGGTTGCGCTGCCTGTTAACTTTTCTCCAACAACCTCTATGGTCATCTGGAATATTATAGGTAAGAGGGATATTACTAAAAACCCGAGGATTGCCGCAAGCACGATTGCCGTTGTGTAGCTTGTTGTTTGCATCAGAGGATACATAAAAACACCGGCGGCTATTGTTCCAGTAACAAGGAATGGCTTTCTTCTTTTAATCAGATCGGACAGGATGGGGATAACAACTGCACCAACAATGCCGCCTGCAACAAGGATACCAACTATGATACCGCTTTGCTCTTCTGTGAACCCCTGAGGGCCTAAGAGCTTATCCAGCCAGTTTGTAATGCCGTTAAAAAAACCAACTCCTATAAACATGATCAGTGCAAGTATAATCATATCCTTAATTTTAAAAAGTTTTTTGTATGCTTCTATAGGATGGTATGCCTGTCTCTCCTTCTGTAACGATATACTCATAGATGGGTTATCCTTTGCCAGCAGTAGGAATAATAGAGATCCCGATACGGTAACACCGTCGTATATAGCAATTACATGGAATAGACTTATGGATTTAATAATTATTGGGGTAATGACAAGAGCAGCTATCATGCCGATAAACATAGCCATGGAAGCAAAACCGTTTGCAATGGCCTCTTCATTCTTATTAAACCATACGGATGCGAGCTTTGCGCCACTGTTCACAATAAAAGGCTGGGCAATTGCAATACCAATTTGACCCGCAAGGATCCATGCATAACTATCCGATCTAAGCCTGAGCAGCACGGCAACAGCCATGATGACCGATCCAACTCCCACGGTAAATTTAAATCCTTTTGAATCGAGAATAGCACCTACAGGCAGTGAAAGCAGCAAGTTGAATATATTGAAAACCGACAGGAGCAGGACAAATTTAAAATCGGTTATATTCAGCAGTTTTTCGATGGTAGGCTGTATTGGGGCAAAATTGAGCCACAAAAATTGTGTAAGAATGACCTGAAACATGAATAATAAAAGTACAACCCATCTGTATGAGCTATAAGCGGATTTACTGTTTTCCATATACCCTCCTTATGCTATTTTTTTAGCATAGGTACAAACAAATGCAAACGATTTAGACGGTTTAATGGTTTAAGTCGTTCAATGTCCTATGTACGTATTATTTTTTTGCCGGGATGAGTACAAGTGTAGTAAAACTATCGGGTGAAAAATACTTTTTTATTATATTATTCATATCCTGTCTTGTTACAGCTTTTATATGAGAAGGGAATTCCGTAAAATAATCAATACCCTGTTCGAACAGCTCATCATAAGCAAGCATGCTTGCTACTGTTAGAGCAACCTGCTTACGATTATCATAGTCAGAGAGTACATACCTTTTACTATATTCTATTTCATCATCATTAACCCCATAATCATACAGCTTTGCGAGCTCTTCTTTGATCACTTCCAATGATGCCTCTACTTTTTCTGCGGATGTAGCTGTATGAATACCAAACCAGCCTTTGTTTTTATATTTCGTTTCTCCTGTTGTGTTGACCGCATAACACAATCCACGTTTATCCCTTAATTCCAAAAAAAGCCTTCCACTCTGGCTACCCAGTATCTGATCAAGCAGTATCAACGGGAATCTATCCTCGTGATTAACGGGCATGGTAAGTACACCGGTTATTATGTGTGCCTGTTTTTTTTCCATATCATATCTAACGGTTTTGGACTTATGAAGAACCGCATCCACTGTATGGGTATCTGGAATATGCATCTTGCCGGTCTTGATTTCTGATAGATAGCTGCTAATCTGTTTAAGAATTTTAAATTTATCAACCGCACCGGCAATTGCAATAACACCGTTTTTACCGGCTACCAGGTTCTCATGGCTGGTAATCAAAGACTTCCTATCGATAGACTTGAGTGTATGCTCATCACCCTTTTCCTGGATACTTAAACGAGTGCCTTTATATATAAGTTTTATAAATTCATTTCTCGCCTGAAGGGCTATATTATCTTTATCTATTTTTAAACCCGATATTATATCTTTTTTTGTCTTCGCCAGCTCTTCCTCTTTAAAAACAGGGTTCAAGAGCATGTCCGAAAATATGCTTAACCCATCCGGGATATAGGTGTTCAGAAATTCACCGATTATGCCGAACGATTGTTTTGTCCGTAATGTCGTAAACATGCCCGATATATTGTCGCTCTCCCTTTCTATATCACTTTCACTTCTGTAATGCGTGCCCTTCCTAAGCATCATTGACATAACATTAATAAGACCTATCTGATCCTTTGGTTCTGATAAGCTGTCTGCCAAGAATACACCCGATACTGCAACTGCGGGTATTGTATACTTTTCTTTTACAATTATCCTGAGTCCGCTATCCAATGCAGCTATAACGGTATCTTCAGAACGCTTTATCTCATAATGAGGTTCTCCTGATTTAACACTATGTTTATTTAAAATCCTCAGATTTGATTTTAACAGATCAGTTTTTTGTGGAACAATCGTTACAACATTAAGATGTTCCGGCTTAAAATATAAATCAACAACCTCGGCAATACTCGCGGCATCGACTTTATCAATTTTCGTGGGATAATCAACAATATAATCAAGCCCCCCCATCTCTACAATAGCTTCACCGATTTTCATGCCCCGTTGTTTAACCGTTTCCATATCATATATGAACATGCTTTTTAACATCTGTTTTGCTCTTTTGATTTCTTCATCTGTTGGTATGCGTTTTGCAACTTCTGTGATGGTGTTTACGATTTTATTTATAGCAGCCCCAAGTTTATCCGGTTCTGTGGTACCGCTTATTGTAAAAAATCCTGTATACTTGTTTGAGAAGCTTGACACATTTATACTATCAACAAGCTTGCTTTCATCCTTAACAATGCCAGGCAGCATTGAGGTATCATTACCTCCAAGTATGTATGCCAATACATCCAGTGTATAAGCATGCTGATGGGATATCGGTTTTGAAACAGCACCAATAGCATAGTATGTGTCCTTTGTATCCATATTTTTGATAAGTATACGCTGGTTTGTCTGCCTTAAAATAATGGGCCTTATTCTGTTTATCTCGCCTGCGCTTTTTACCCATGAAAATTCATTATAGGCAAGCCGTTCAACCTGATTAAAAGGAACATCTCCCACTATAACAAGGTTAATATTGGATGGTATGTACCCTTTTTTGTAATAATTTAAAATCGTATCTCTTGTAAATGACTTTACAGTATGCTCATACCCGATAACAGGCCTGCTGTAAGGATGTGATTTATAACTGGCTTCATAAAGGTTTAAAAATAATAATTGATAGAGGTCATCCTGACCGCGCTTTATTTCATCAAGTATGACCTCTTTTTCTTTTATAAGTTCGTTATCATCAAAAGCTGGCGTTAACAGGGTTTGTGCAAGAATGTTCATTGCGTTTGAAAGATATTCACTTCTTATAGTGATGTAAAAAACCGTTTCTTCAAAAGATGTAAATGCATTGATATAACCGCCGAGTGATTCGATTTCTTTTGCTATTTCTTTAATCCTCTTATCAATGGTGCCTTTAAAAAACATATGTTCTATAACATGAGAGATACCTGCAAGCTTTGGGGTTTCATCTGCACTGCCCATACTTACCCATGCCTGTATTGATACAAGTGGTACGTCAGGTACATGTTCATAAAATACCTTTAATCCATTTTGTAAGATAAAGGTTTCTATCTTTTGTTCTTTATTGTTTCTAAAAGACACATTATCTAGTTTCATTGTGTAAGATTTTGTATGAAACCGCATAAACACTCCTTAAATGATATATAATGAATATGTATACGCAAGATGTCAAGTCAACCAAAGATATTAAAAGCATTTATAATTCAACAGGTTATAGCGTGGGGATAGAACAAGTTCAAAAATTGTTAAATTACAGCCTCTTATCAATGTAAAAGAGCAATTGTAATAAGTCCAACAATCTCTGATAATTCGCAGAATGTCATGATTATTCCATCACTTACAGTAAATTTACGTTTTTTTATATAAAGATATGAAGTGTATATAAATCCATACATCATTATAAGCAACACAATGCCCTTCCATAACAGCAATAATCCTAAAATTATTGCCATTATACCTGTTATGTATACCTCTTTTTTATCTGTTTTTTGTATAAGTTGTTGATTGTTATCTATCTGAACCGGTGTAAAACGTAATAAATAATTCATAAATACAATACCTGCCCTTGATATAACCGGAACAGCAAGCAATACGCCGCCTTTTATGAGAAAAGAAACCCTGTAAAAGGCAACCGCTTTTAAGCTCAGCAGCGCAATAATTATAACAGCCATATTTACACCAATGCGGTACTGCCCTGCATTATGTACAATGCCACCATTCATCTTAAATCCATCCGTTATCTGCTTCATGCTGTTAGAAAATCTCTTTGGATCGATTCCTTCTGCGATAAAGAACCACACAAAAATAATTATAAAATCTTTTATACCCTCCGGAAGAAATCTCCTTAGCATAAGGTTCAACACATAAAGTACCATACCGATAAAAAAGCCTGTAACAGGGAACATGATAATGGCTTTTTCTGTATCTACCTTTTCATTTATCTTCAATGGTACGCCGGTCAGAAGTTTAACAGCATAGAAAAAATTTTTAAACATATCTCAGCCTATAAATCTATCGTCCGATAGCTTAAAAACGGTTTTTATTCCATTAATGAGATCCGGATGCTTTGGCTTTTGTATCATTATAACATTTCCGTTATCCATAAGGCATAACCTGTCAAAGAATGCCGCCGCTATGTTTAGTTCATGCATTGCAGAAATAATTGTTATACCATTCTTGTTAAGTTTTTTTAATGTAGACATAAAGCTCAGCTGATGTCCTATGTCAAGATGCGATATCGGCTCATCAAGCAACAGAAACTCGGGCTGTTGAGCAATCGCCATTGCGAGCATTACCCTTTGTTTTTCTCCCATTGAGAGTGTAAAAAACCTTCTATGATATAATATTTTTATATCGGTTAGCTCTATTGCATCTAATATAGCCTTTTCATCCAAATCCGATGTATGCGAAAATATGTTCAAATGAGGATACCTTCCGAGTCTGACCATCTCGTGAACAAGATAGTCGAACGGCATATCTATAGATTCCGGTACGTACGCACGTATACAGGCAAGCTTTTTTATTGGTATCTCGTTCAACGCTTTATTTCCAATCTTTATATTACCCGTTTTGGGTTTTATAATACCGGCAATAAGCCTGAGTAATGTCGTTTTACCGGAGCCGTTAGGTCCAATGACACCTATCATCTCTCCCTTATCAATATGCATGCTAAGGCCTTCTATCTTAAAGGTGCTGTTTAATGACACGCACAGATTATCGATACTTAGATACATATTAGAACCTGTAACCCTTTTTTGCCTTTAAAAGCAGAAATAGAAAAAATGGCGCCCCTATCAATGATGTTATGATTCCAACGGGTACATCAACGGGTTTTAAAATGATCCTTGCGATTAGATCTGATAAAAGCAGAAATACGGCACCAATAAGAAAGCTCATTATTATAAGCCTCTTATGCGAAGGACCTATTAATAATCTTGTTATATGCGGAATCACAAGTCCTACAAAACCTACAAGTCCGCTAAGATACACGGCTATACCGGTAAGAATTGCGCCAATAGCCATTGCACCTATCCTCGTATATTCAACATGCATACCAAGGCTTAATGCCTTTTCATCCCCGAGTGCCAGGATATCAAGCTTATCTGTTATACCTACAGCAAGGAATACAAGCACTGCAAACACCACACTGATAAACATAAGCTCGTGCCATGTTGTTTCCCTTAGCCCACCCATAAGCCAAAGCATTATTGAGTAGATCTTTATTTGAAGTGAGTTACTCACTATTATGACAAATGCCATTATAGAACCGAGTAGAGCGCTTATAGCAAATCCTGCAAGCACCAGATATAGAGGCATCGAAGAGCCTGAAGAACGCGATAAACCGTATACAAGCAGCATTGCACACATTGCACCGACAAATGCAGAGATTGAAACAGGTACATAAGTAAATAGGAGTGTTTGTGCAATTGTGGCCCCGAGTGCAGCACCCGAAGAGATGCCAAGTATGTACGGATCCGCAAGAGGATTGCGGAGTATGCCTTGAAAAATCACACCGCTTATTCCCAGTGCACCGCCCACAATAACACCTGCAATGGCCCTGGGTAACCGCAAAGATAATATAATGGTGCTGTCCACATTTGTGGAATGATGAAAAATCGCTTTAACCACATCAGAGAACGGGATGTTAACAGGCCCTATAACTACGGCAAATATAAATGTTATAACAAGGCATAGAATAATTAATACCCATATAAATGTTTGTCCTGTACTATTTTTGCTTTTTTTTATAGAATGATCCATGATCTTCTTATACTTGCAAAAAGGAAAAATTCAATAATTTGAGTAAATAAATTCATTTCTTAAAATATGACGATATATTAAAAGGTAAAACACCTCTGTCCCTTTGATAAGATGGGATTGTTATTTTACAATAGCCGCTTTTTTAGCGGCACTTAAGACCAATAATCCTACGCTCAATAGAACGGCTGCTAACAGAGGAACTGCTCCGTAACCAAAAAATGATGCAAGCAACCCTCCTGCTAATGAACCAATGACACCTGCCAGGTTACTTACGGTGTTATAAATACCCATTGCCTCACCTTCGCCTATAGTACTTATAGAGGCTGTATAAGCCAGACTGCTCACGCTTAACGGCGACCATGCAAGTACAATAATACCGAATAGCAGTAGAGAAGGTATTCCCGGGTTCAGCGAAGGTATAAAAGGCAGTATCGCCATAAAGAGAAACGCTATAATCCTTATACCTATAGAAAAGCCAAATACCTTTTTCGCACCCATACGGTTTGAAAGCATTCCGGAAGGTGCATATAAGAATAAGCCCGTTGCCACTGCTGCAGCGAATGCAGCGGAAGACAGCCCTGGTGGAACATGATAAAAAGTTTTGTACAATACAGGGTATAAAGAAAAAACACCTGCAGCCCCTGTGTAAACCAGTAACCATGCAATCATAAAAATGCCGAATTCTGTTTTAAACATATTCTTCATACTCTTTAAAACCCTTATATTGATACTATGATGTGCCTTGTTAGGTCCACTTACGCTCCATTCTCCATGTTTTATCTCTTTTATCTTTACCTGTTTTATACTTGATATCGGTTCATCCGGGGTGTGGATTGTGAAAAAGGATACCATAATACCCATAATCGCCAACATGGACGATACAAAAAACCCGGCCAAGATATCCTTTGTAAAAAGTATGACAAGAACAAGACCCATTACCTGTCCAATGCCATAAAATGACTGCAGCCATCCAATGCGGTCATCCCATTCTGTTTCAGGATACTTTTCAACGATCAACAAATTAGCTACCGTAGAAACCCCTGAAATCCCTATACCCATGAGTATTGACAGGAATAACATCCATATTAACGAATGAGAAAATCTGAAGATACCAAGAGATATGCCGAGCAAAAACAGCCCGCCCATTATAATCGTTTTATGTAACCTATACTTATCGCATAGATAACCGGCGATAGACGCTGATATACCCCCAAGATAAAAACCGGCCATAATTATACCCACATTGCCGGCTCCTTTTGAACTAACGGCAAGAGGTAATAAAATGGGTACCAATCCAAGACTTACAATCCCAAGCAAGGCATAAACAATGTACCATGTGGATACCCATTTATACCATCTCTTTATATTCATGCAGATCTATACTTTAGTTATTCCTGAACCGATACCGTGTAATCTTTGCCTTCCCATCTGTTTTCTATTGACCAGTAGAAGGTAAATAAAATAACCTTGCCGGGCTCAAGGTATCTTGTCTCGAGATCCGTTACATACATGTCAAATCCCGTATCCTTCGATTCGGTATCGCGGGTTGTTTTCCACCTATCGGTGCTCCAGTGAACCATTACGGGTGATGCGGTTTCTATCCTTAAATTGAATCCTTTTTTAATTAACCTGCATTTATGATTGTGCTTCCATGACCATACAGTAGAACCCTGAGACTTGACTGCATATCTTGTATACACCTTTTGGCTCATATCAAAAACCATTTTGTCCTGAATAGAACGTAAAAGTTTTATGTATTCAGCATGCGCCCATACCAGGGGCATAGCTGACCCGGAGGGCCTTCCAAAAAACAGCTCTTTCTCCGCTATGTCCTTAGAATCCCATACCTGTTCTGAAATAAGCCCTGTTTCACTACTAAATTTTTCCATATCGGACAATAATTTTTTTGCCGCATCTATATTACCTTTCTGTAATTCATAGTGTGCCCGTTCACCTGTAAGAAGCGGCCAAAGTCTTCCTCTGCCTGTACCATTAAAAGGCGAACCATCCGTATGCTCACCATACCCATCATCGTTATACCTGTGCCATGATGTGCCATAAGGCGTATCGAGCTTGAGCATGGCGTCCACCGCCTTTAGTGTATTTAGGATATGAGGATCATCCGGTGCTCTTAAGCCGAATCTTACAAGCGCAAGAAAATCCGGGCTTACAATATGAACAGCGGGCTCTACATTATAACCGGCTGGTCTGTTCTTTATTGGAACAAATCCCTTTAAGGGTGAGCCGGCATCCGCAACATCCGGCGGAGCAATTCTCACATAATAGCCTTCTATGCCCAACCGCTTTGCCATGTTTGTGCCGGTTACATATATCCATCTTTCTATAGATGCATTCCACATATCTGCTGTTTCTCTCAAATATAGAGCCTTTTGATATTCCCCCTTTTCATCTGCAAAGTCGGATGCCACGATTAAAGCGGATATTTCTACTGCAAGGGTAAACGGTGAATACCCGGGATCCTCTTCCCACCTGTCCTGCTGCGTTACTGGCCCGTTATGCAAAATAAACTTCGCCGCTCTTTGTACCATCGGCCACGGATCTATATTGTTAAGCGCCTTTTCCCGTTTCAGCATGCCGGCGAGCAGTATAGGAAAGGCAGTTTCATCAAGCTGTATCCCATTCCAGAATGGTGTACCGTCTATCCACATATTCTGCGGCCAGTGGCCGTCCTGCTCCTGCGTAGCCATCAAGTAGAACAGGATTTCCCTTGCAGTATCCCGATCCCCTGCAGCTAAAAATCCGCCAGCTGTTTCTACGAGATCACGCGGCCAGACAAGATGGTAGCCGCTAATATCATCATCTCCCATCGCCTGTCCCCATGGGATAGATAACGATGCAAGGACAGCACCCATGGTATGCTTTGCTTCATGGGTTTTTAAAACGGATAAACTTGCGAGATACATATCTACCGGCTTTGCAAAACCCGCATGTTTTATGCCGTGCAGCCTGCTGTGATAATTACTCCAGCTCTCGATATATTCGATCCTGGCATTATCAAAACCTTTCAGTAAAGAAGATACAGCAGCCTGTCCAGACTCCGCAGTAGTCCTTCCAAATCCAATAGCAAGGACAAACTCTCCATTGTTTTTCTTCCAATCTACCTCGCCGATGAGTGCAACATTACCGTCCATTGCCGATGCATATTCCCATTCCATGCTTTTGTGCCTGTACACATCCTGCCATCCATCCGAGAAACCGACATAACCGGCAGAACGTTTTAAAAACCCGTTAGAGCATGCAAGCGAAATCGCAACGTTCTCATGATAAGCAAAAAGCATTTGTGCGCCTTTGTACTCACCTACAACGGCATTATTGCCGTATCCCATGTTTGATATATGAGGAGCAAGCAGCACATAAACATGATAATTTTTATTATCCAGAGGTTCAAAACGCGTACGCTGCAGCAAAGTGTTTCTTTCGGGATCTGTCAAAATCTCTTTGTACGTTTTAAATCTTGAATGTATGCATGAATTAACAAGGCTAAATGCAGGAACCCCGTCTTTAAGATATTTTATGTCGTTATAGGTATTCCTTTTTTCTTCTGAGAAAAAAGAATCACCGTCTGTAATAATGAGCCCTACATCCCTTGTGCATGCCTGATCAATGCGCGGATAATATATCTCATTTATTATACCATGACTTAATGTAAACCAGAGACTGCTGTTATTGCTCAGTGCCGTCCCAACGCCGCTCTTTGCACTTGAAGTCCACTTAGGGACAATCCCGGGTTTACCGGGCGCATCTTTCATTGCATCCACTCCACTGCGATTTTAATCTGATTTTGATCATCGTGAGATATCGCGTCTTTAATATTATTATAATCAATGCGTGATGTAATAATTTTATCAATTTCATTCTTATACGTCTTTTTAAATTTTAACAGATCATCAGCCGCCATTTGAAAATGTGCATGGCTTGCGTTAACACTGCCAATCAGCACCTGATTGTTCAAAACCAGGCTCCTTATAATCTCAGCACCGTCTATTCGTATTGGTCTGTTCCCTGAAGGAATTCCTGTTAAAACATAAATCCCGTTTATGCCGAGAGTATCAAGCAGATTAAACTCAAGTGAAGAAATGCCTGTTGCTTCAAAGATCATATCCATCTTGCCTACGTTTTTCTGAATCTGTACTGGAGTATTTACTCTGCCATCAATGTATTTACCGCCTATACTTTCGAGCAGCATTGCCCTTATACTATGTTTATCCACTATATCAAGGCCGTACACGTTAGCACCCTTTAAACACAGGATAAAACTTGCAAGCAAGCCTATGGGACCAAGTCCGGCCACCAGGACATTTTTCCCCCCTATGACATTCTCCTTGCTGTTGTAATAAGGAAGACGTGCACTCTGTATCTTGATCGCTTCATCTATTGCTTTTTCGGCTACAGATAACGGCTCTATTAAAACACCCGTATCTTGAATCTCATCTGGTATTTTAACCGCGTATTGCTCTTTATCCACAACAAATTCTGTCTGATAACCGTCTCTACCCCAGATGCCGCGTTCCGTATAATCACCCGTAGTGCACATGTCCGGCCTGTTCATATTACAGCTTACGCAATGTCCGCAGCCCCGTCTTACCGTAAAAACGGTGTAATCGCCTTTTTTAAATTTTTTAACGGCAGTGCCTACATCCTCAACAACACCAAACATCTCATGGCCTATAACGAGATTCTGTTCGTCCTGGGACAGCTTGAATCTGTTACCCTTTATCTCTTCTTTATCGGTTCCGCATATGCCAACGAGCATAATCCTTACCTTTATATCATCCGGTGCCTGTATAACCGGCTCCTGTCTATCTACTATAATCATACCCGGATTACCCGGTGTAACAGCAATTGCTTTCATAAGCACCTCTCATTAAAAAGTTCATTGAATCTATAATAATACAACATGAAGCATTTTTAAAGCAGAAGCCGCAACAAAATGTCATTCCACCGCAACAATCGGATTAATCTGTTCTCAAATACATATGCCTAAAGCGTATCAGCGAAAAGAAAAGCTTGTCCTATTCAGTAGAGCGGTACCGTTTTGAAAATGTTTTTAATAGCGGATGTCTTAAAAACCAAAAATAACTTGACAACATGTAAGTAAGTGATTATATATAGAGCTATGAAAAGACAGACGACTGAGATCCGACAGGGACAGATTAAAAAGGCGGTCCTCGATATTATCTTCAAGGACGGATTGGATCAGTTATCAACAAGGAACCTGGCCCAAAGGGTCGGCATAACAGAAGGTGCGATATTCCGCCATTTTAAAACCAAACGAGATATAATGCTGAGCATTATGCAGGATGTAAAGTCCAACCTTATTGGTGAATTGAGGCGGATTACACTGAGTGCCGAAGGATCAGAAAAAAGGTTGTCCTCCTTTCTTTGCATGCATGTTAACTATCTTCTTGAAAACAAAGGCATTACAATTCTTCTCTTTTCAGAGGCCGCACACATGAACGATAATGAACTGAAGAGTAACCTACATGAGATTCTTTCAGAGCAGAAGTCGCTGATCAGCAAGATCATAAAGGATGGGATGGCGGAAGGTTTCTGGAACAAGAAACTCGATGTGGATGATATTGCAACTATCTACATGGGTATTCCCATAACCCTTAATATCGAGCTTATTTTAAACCCGGATATGTTCAACATAAACAACTTCTGCAAAAGAATGTTCTTTTTGATGCAGCGCATGATGTCGAAATAGATTTTATGAAAACACTTAAAAAAATTTAATGAACTAAATTGTAAGTAAGTGATTACACATATAGGAGAAAAAATGATGTACAGAAAAAACATGCATTTCAGGATTAAGGTGGGATCATGCTGTTAAAAAAATCATATATAACATTTTTATTTGTGCCATTCACTGTATTACTACTCTGTGCTACTGTAATGTCTGGTGATGTCTATACGCTTGATTCAGCCATAAAAGAGGCCATCCAAAACAATTATTTGATTCAGAGTACTGTGGATCAGATCAAGGCGGCTGAGGCACAGAAGCGCGGTGCCACTGCAAGTATGTTACCGGAGCTTTCATTCGATTACAGTGCTATAGGTTTAAAGAATCAACCTTATCTCAGCATACCTCACAGGCCCTTGCCGGTTTTTAACGCAGGTAAACCCAATGGAGCTTATGTCTATCTCCCGCCACGCATGTATATGAACGGGACCGCCCTCATAAACTGGGAGATTGAGTTGAAGCAGCCGATCTTTACCGGGTTTGCACTCATTAACGAAAGGAAGCTTGCGGAGCTAGGCATAAATATAACGAAGGTGCAGCGCGAAGAGGCTATTTTGAACATCGAGGAAGAGGTAAAGATTGCGTACTTCAATGTTCTTCGAGCACAGAAACAAGTGCAGGTTGCCGATGAGCGGGTAGAACAACTGACATCACACGAGTACGAGGCACAGCATTTTTATCACAGAGGTATCGTAGCGTACAATGACCTGTTAAAATCACAGGTGGCATTGGCGGACGCAGTTCAATACAAGACTCAGGCAGGAGCCAATCTGGATATTGCCAGAGCAAACTTTAACACGATTTTGAATAGAGACTTAGCAAAAAATTTACAGTTGGAAAATATTACATCGGTAACTTTTTCGGACTATGATCCGGCATCCTTGACGGATGAAGCACTGCAGGACAGACCTGAGCTCAAGGCACTGGGTATACGGGTAAAACAGGCGGATACACACGTCAAGCTTGCAGAAAGTGAATATTATCCGCATATCTTTGCCTTTGCCGCATATACACAGGCCGGTCAGGATGGGCTTGCAGCAAGAAATGAATTCCAGAATCAATATAATCAGATGGTGGGGATTGGTATCAAATGGACGATATTTAACTGGTTAAAAACAACCAATAATGCCCAACAGGCAAATTATACGAAATCGGCAATAAAGAACCAGCTTAATTCTTTTATGAATGCGGTAAAACTTCAGGTTAAAAGTGACATCATAGAACTGAATACCGCTGCTGAGGATATAAGCACCTCTCAGACAGCACTTGAGCAGGCAAAAGAAAACTACCGCATAACAAACCTTCAGTACGGGCAGCAACTGGTTACATCCACAGAGGTTTTAGACGCACAAACGTATCTTACACAGGCTGAACTCAATTATTACAATGCACTGTATGGTTATGAAATAAGCCTGGCAAAACTGGAAAGGAGCATAGGGAGGAATGACTATGGAAAATAAAAACTTAGAAAATAACTCAAAAGAACCTGCTAAAAAACCGAAAAATAAGTTTAAAAGAAGAGTAATATTTATAGTCTCTGCAATAGTGGTTCTGATAGGCTTGATAGCGGAGATTCCCAATATAAGGTTCATGTTTACACATGTGGATACGGATGACGCCTTTGTAGAGGGGAGCAGTGCCATTGTTCCAGTAGCACCACAGGTAAAAGGTCAGGTTGTTAAGGTCTTCGTTCACGACAATCAATATGTTAAGATCGGGGATCCGTTATTCACTATTGATTCGTCCGATTACTCTGAGGATACAAACAGGGCGGATGCCCAGTACCGGGCAAATAAAAACGAACTGAAGCAAATATCTTTATCCATTGTGATTCAAAAAGAAATACTGGTGAAAGCAGGCTATGAATTAAAGGCTGATTCTGCAATGAATAAATTGAACAAAGAAAACGCAGAGAGATACTCCAATCTATGGAAGGATAATGCGGTATCCAGACTTTCTTATGATGAGATGAAAACCAGGTATGAGGTCAGTTCGGCAAAAGTGAATGTGGATCGGACGAACATAGTCCAGATCCAGACAAGCATTAGAAATTTAAAACAAGAATTGAAAACTAAGATGTTTGTCACACAGGCATTGAAAGCCGGATATAAATTGGCCGTTATAAATTTACAGAGGACTACCGTATATGCCCCATGTGATGGTTATGTTACGAAAAAGAATGTCAATAAAGGTGCTTATGTTATGCCGGGTATTCCCTACCTCGCTATTGTGAATCTTGATAATGTATGGATCGCAGCAAATTTTAAAGAGACTGATATTCATAAGATAAAGATCGGAGCGCCGGTTACTATCAAGGTTGATGCGTATCCGGGAAAGATATTTAAGGGACATGTTGCAAGCTTCCAATCCGGCAGCGGTTCCGCCTTCAGTCTGCTGCCGCCGGAGAACGCAACTGGCAACTTTATCAAGGTGGTCCAAAGAGTTCCTGTGAAAATTCTTCTTGATAAAGCCTCTTATTCAGATACACCGCTTTATCCGGGTTTGTCGGTTTACCCATATGTACTGATAGAACATTGATAAGGAAATAAAATGACTAAAACCAATAAATGGCTTGTAACCTTAGCGGTTATACCGAGTACAACCCTTTTCAGTATAGATATGAGCGTTGTCAACGTTGCATTACCCTACATCAAAGGGTCCATGTCGGCGTCTATCGAAGAGATAACATGGGTAATAACCGGTTATATGTTGTCCGGCGTGATATTGATGCCTCTGGTCGGTTTTTTCAGTTCCGTTTTCGGAAGAAAAAACTATTATATACTTTCGGTCCTTCTGTTCACGGTCAGTTCGTTACTGTGCGGCATTGCATGGGACCTGCCTTCCATTGTCGTGTTCCGGCTTTTGCAGGGCATGGGCGGGGGTGCGTTGATCCCCCTTGCGCAGGCAATTCTTGCGGAGACGTTCCCCCGGGAAGAGCAGGGCATAGCAATGGCTATATTCAGCCTTGCCATTGTGCTTGGCCCGGCAATAGGGCCTTATCTTGGCGGCTGGATCGTTACCAACTATTCATGGCCATGGGTCTTCTTTGTTAATCTGCCTATCGGTCTGCTCAACCTTGTTCTGCTGTACATGTTTATCGAGGATCCCCCATTTATTCAGAAGCTAAAGGGAGGCGTGGATTGGTGGGGTATCATCTTTCTGACCATTGGACTGGGTGCAATGCAGATCGTCTTAACGGATGGAGAATATAAGGACTGGTTTTCCTCAAACTATATCGTAACATTAACAATCATTTCAGCACTTGCCATAACCCTTTTCACTGTAAAAGAACTTTTTTCGGAATACCCAGCGGTTAATTTAAAAATTTTAAAAGATATAAACCTCTCCGCAAACTCCTTCCTCTCAATGGTTTTTAGTCTGGGCATGTTTGGCAGCCTTTTTCTTTTACCCATGTTTCTACAGAATATAATGGGGTATTCAGCCTATGACGCAGGTCTGGCAATAATGTCACGTGGACTTGCAATGGCTTTCGCAATGCCACTGGCCGGGAGGCTATTCAATAAACTAGGGCCAAAACTTCTGGTCGGTACCGGATTTGTATTGGCAATAATCTCATCTATACAGCTCGGAAGCCTTAGCCTGGACATGGGGTTCTGGGAAATATTCTGGCCGCAGTTTATTCAAGGTATAGGTTTTGGTTTCATTATTGTCTCATTGAATGTGTCTTCACTGTCAACGATAGAAAATAGATTTAAAACGGATGCATCTGGGTTGTATAACTTAATCAGGCAGGTAGCAGGCTCCATCGGAATCGCCATGCTTGCCACAATGATGGACAATAATGTTCAACTTAATCACGAGGTGCTCGGGAGAAATGTGAGCGTTTATAATACCCCGAGCCTCATGCTTTTGAAGCACGCCGCTGCGATAACGCATTCTCCAGTTGTGTATCTTCCAACTAAAAAGGCTTTGACTTTAATTAACGGACTTATAACAAAACAGGCGTTCATGATTGCATCCAACCATGCATTTTTGTTTATGGCACTTGCTTTTCTTATAACACTGCCGGTTGTATTTGTATTAAAAGGTATCAAAGCCTCAAAGAACTCATCTGATAAAAATGTAAGCCCGACGATGGAAATATAAGTAAGTACAGGATAATGTAAGATCGTAGACATCATCAAATCAGCAGTAGGTTGATATATTGTCCGGGTTAACTTCCTCAAAATTATATGTTAATATGTAGTTAATGAAAAAACTATTTGTAACAGGTACGGACACAGCCGTTGGGAAAACGTACACGATTTTAGGAATACTAAATACAGCTGCGGGTCTTGGTTATAAAACCGTAGCAATGAAACCTTTTGAGACTGGTTGCAGGATCCGTAATAAAATGCTCGTTCCACACGATGCTGCATTAATAAAAAAGGCCATAGGCATTGGCGATCTTGACGCAATAAATCCGTACAGATTTGTTGCACCTGTCGCACCCTACGTTGCTGCAAAAATCGAAAAAAAAAGAATAAAATTAAACGTTGTCTTTGATACATATAAACATCTGATAAAAGGGCATCATCTCATAGTTGTAGAAGGTGCAGGCGGCTTGCTTGTGCCTATAACCAGGGATTTTTTTTATGCGGATCTTGCGAAGACACTTTCTTTACCAATACTTGTTGTCGCAGCAAATAAACTTGGTGTAATCAACCACACGCTGCTCACGGTTAGTTATATCATGGAAAACAAACTTAAACTCACCGGTGTGGTATTAAACGATATTGATCAGAAAAACGATCCTGCAAAAAAAACAAACCCAAAAATATTAAAAGAACTGCTTGGTAATAAATTCATAGGAGAAATACGGTTCGGCAGGTTTGAAAAAAACGTGGATCTGTTCAAAAAAATATTAAATCTGCTGTAGCTTTGTTTCAAAACAAAAAATTTTGAATTGCCAACCGATCGCCCTCCACGTTTAACCCAAAAATGCATTTGAAAAATAGGAGGTTTGCGAAATGAGAGATAAGTATCTTTTTCTATGCGCATTATTTAGAGGCATCATTCTAATCCCTGAATGACATCTTGAGTTCGTACATACCGCCTTCCGATTTCTTTTCTATATTGAACCCTGCATTCTCCAGCAGATGGAGCATGTGTTTGTTTTCCATAAGAAGAGCGGCTGTAAAACCGTGAAGCCCATTTTTCTTTGCAATATAGGTTATATAAGAAAGCAGCTCAGTGCCTATTCCGTGATTCTGATAATCATCCCTTACAACAAATGCAACCTCGGCGGTATGCCTTGTTGTATCTATAAGATACTGTGCCATGCCAATGATCATCTCCTTTTCTTCTTTCCCGGTTATTGCAAGTATTATCATTTCTTTTGTGTAATCGATCGCCACAAACTGCTGCAATCTGTTGTGGGGCATGTCTGTCCTGGTTGAGATAAAACGACGGTACATAGAATCGTCTGAAAGTGCGTAGAAAAAATCCTTTAACAGAGGCTCGTCGCTGATTTTTACAGGACGTAATAAAATCTCAAATTCTCTGTTCGTTGTTCTGTACGTTTCAAGTGCCTCGGGATATTCACCTTTTATACCCTTGATAAAGGTTTGATCCCTGTATATAAGATTATTTGCCTTTGCCGCCTCTATAAGCCATCCTCTGAAGCTTGGATGCGCTATTGATATTAAGTCCATTGCACGTTCTCTCAGGTTCTTGCCGTGCAGATATGCTATGCCGTACTCTGTTACTACATAGTGTATGTCACCCGGCGTTAATGTTATCTTCGCCCCCTCGCTCAGAAATGGGACGATACGGGAAACTCCTCCGTTTTTCGCTGTTGACTGCAGCACAAGTATGGTTTTACCGCCCTGCGATAATATCGCTCCGCGCATAAAATCAGCCTGCCCACCGATTCCGCTGTAAAATGATCTGCCTATTGTCTCTGCCGTCGCCTGTCCTGAAAGATCGATCTCGAGTGCACTATTTATGGCCGTCATGTTCTTCTGACGGGCAATCAAAGCGGGATTATTCGTATAATTTACAGGGCGGAATTCTATTGCCGGATTATCATGCAGGAATTCATAAGTTTCTTTTTTCCCCATACAGAAAGCTGCCACTGTTTTCCAGCGGTTGAGTTCTTTTTTACTGTTATCTATTACTCCCTTTTTCATAAGAGATACAATACCGTCGGATAAAAGTTCCGTATGAACACCGATGTTTTTTTTGTTTGAGAGCTGGCATAGGATCGCATTCGGTAAACTTCCATATCCAACCTGGATAGTATCTCCGTCCTGTACGATCTGAGAAACGTATGTACCAATCCTGTTCGCAATATCATTGGGGACATTGAAGCCGAACTCAAGCAAAGGTTCATTGTAAGGTATTATAAAGTTTATATCCTTCGCATGTATAAACGTTTCTCCAAGAACCCTTGGCATATAACTGTTGACCTGTGCAACAACCATATATGCGTTCTCCACAGCAGATTTAACAATGTCAACACTTATGCCCAGACTAAAATATCCATGCTCATCCGGCATGGAAGTTTGTATAAAAGCCATGTCTATAGGTATGAATTTTTTACGAAACAGCTCGGGAACCTGCCACAGAAACACAGGTGAATAATCTGCTATGCCTTTGTTGATCGTATCCCTGGTATTTGCACCTATGAAGAAAAAGTTGTGACGAAAATTGTCCTTGAATTTCTCGTCAAGATACGGGGTAACGCCAAGGGTCCAGACCTGGAGCAGCTCCGCATCCACAAAGCTTTTGGGATGTGATTGAACATAATTTATCAAAGCGCCTACAAGATACTGAGGCTCCCCGCAGCCTGTACCGATAAATATTCTGTTGCCCGGGTGTATCTGACCGAACACCCTGCTCTCTGAAACAAATTTATCGGGATAACGCTTTTTGAGACTGTCCAAATTATTATCCGTCATTTTCTAAGCCCCCATCTCTTTCTTTTTTCCCACAATGCCTTTCTCGTTATACCAAGCATGTCTGCAAGCTGTGTTTCATTGTAGCTGTCCTGATATTTAACAATAAAAGCCTTTGTATAATCCTCGATAGATAATTTATTGGATATTGCATCATTAATTGGAGAATCCCCTGATCTGATATTCTCCGGCAGATGTTCCGGCTTTATGGTGCCGTCTTCTGTTATGAGGATTGACCTTTCCATAACGTTTTGAAGCTCCCTTACATTACCATTCCAGTAATAGGATTTTAAATAATCCATAGTCCTTTCATCTATACCGGTAATAGGTTTACCAAGTTCTTTTGAATACTTGTTAACAATGTACTTTACAAGAGGTTCTATATCTTCCCTTCTCTCTCTGAGCGGCGGAAGTTTTATTGTGATAACATTTATTCTGTAAAAAAGATCAGCCCTGAATGTGCCTTCCTTTACCATACTTTCTATATCTCTATTTGTGGCAAAAAGAAACCTTACATCGATCTTTATACTCTGTGTACTGCCTACAGGCCTTATATCGCGATCTTCAAGAACCCTTAACAGCTTTGACTGCAATCCAATACCAATATCACCTATTTCATCAAGGAACACCGTCCCTTTGTCCGCCTGGACAAATAGTCCGTTCTTGGAATTTAATGCCCCTGTAAAAGCACCCTTAACGTATCCAAACAGCTCCGATTCAAGAAGGTTTTCAGGAATTGCGCTGCAGTTTATAGGTACAAACGGGTTATCCGCCCTCCTTCCGTTGAAGTGCATTGCCCTTGCTATAAGTTCCTTGCCGGTACCGGTTTCCCCGAGAATCAAGACGTTACTCTTTGTATCCGCAACCTTCTTTATATGATTTATTACATCATTCATTAAAGAGCTGCTGGCAATTATGTCTGTAAAGGCATACTGCCTCTCTATCTGTTTCTTTAGTATCATATTTTCACTTTGAAGTGTATGCTGCTTTACGGCATTCTTTACCGTTTGTTTTATCTCTTCGTGGATTATTGGTTTTACAATATAATCGTATGCTCCAAGCCTGATCGCCCTGATGGCCGTATCTATGGACGCATAAGCAGTTATAATGATAACTATCTGTTCGGGCAGCCTTTCTTTTATCTGTTTGAGTAAATCTATACCGTCGATGCCCGGCAGTATAATATCTGTTATAACAACATGATAAACATTCATGTTGAGCATCTCGAGGGCGGATTCCGCACTATTAGTAACATCCACATCGTAGCCTTCTTTTGAGAATACTCTCTGTATGGACTCGCTAAGGGTCTGTTCATCATCAACAATAAGTAATCTTTCTGCCATTGCTTAACCTGCTTTAATATTATCTCTTATGGGAAGCGTTATAACAAATACCGTTCCCTCACCTTTTTTACTGTTAACCGAAATGTTACCATTATATTCTTTTATAATATTATAGCATATATTTAATCCCAATCCTGTACCTCTGCTTAATGGCTTTGTTGTAAAAAAAGGATCGAATATTTTGTCTACAACAGATGGATCAATACCTGTACCTGTATCCCTGAACCGTATTTCAACAAAACCATCATTTACCGTCGTACTAATATCAAGCCTTCCACCTCCAGGCATGGCATCAAGTGCATTTAGAATAAGGTTTAAAAAAACTTGCTGCATTTGATCCGCATTGACAAGTAACTCGGGAATGCCATCGGCATATTTGTTGAACTCTATGTGCTTAAATCTTTTATCGTATTTTACCAGACTAATAGTGCGATCAATTATTTCTGATATATTAGAAACCGTTTTACCAGATGAATATACTCTTGCGAAATCTCCGAGACTCCTGACTATTTTGGCTATCCTTTCTATATGATTGTTTATTGTATTCAATGACTCAACTGTAAATGATATATCCTTCCTGGTATTAAACCTCAATATCCTCAGCTCCTGAACGAGGGAAAAAATGGATGCAAGAGGATTACCTATTTCATGGGCAATACCAGCCGTTAATTTTCCTATGTTTGCTAACTTAGATGCCTGAAATAGCTGTTCCTCCATTTTCTTTTTCTCGGATATATCTTCAATAATGATAACAAAACCGCCAAGCGGGTCATTAAACAGGCTTGTTTTCACCCTAAATGTTTTCCCACCCTGATCTCTCAGGGTTAATTCGTTTTCTACGTTTTGCATGAAGACCCTGTTTGGGAGCCATGGCAGTAAGAGCAGTATAGATCTGCTCAGTGCTTCGGCTTTCTTAATGCCGCTTAATTGTTCCATCTCCCTGTTCCAGTAGTTTACCTTTAAAAACCCGTTCACCGTAATAATACCAACAAGTGCACTATCTATAATGTTCTCGCTGAACTTTTTAAGATACATCAATTCTCTGTTCCTCTCTGTGAGTTCCTGACGTGATGTCCTAAGGCTTCTTGTTATGTACTTAATGGATTCGGAGAGCTCCTCTCTTTCATTCTCTGTTAATACAAGCTTGTCCTCAAAGATGATCGACGACATGGGTATTCCTATTGCACTTGCAAGGACCATTTCTGCATCATTGCGCAGTTCAAAAAGTTCTCTCGGTGTGAGCTGCTCTCTGGTGGTATCCTTTCTGGTCAGAAAACGTTGAACAGCTTCGTATGCCTCTGAATGCCCTATATATTGTGCAAGCAGGTCTTCTATATCTGTTACATTATAAGAACTGCCAACGGTAAGCTCCTTTATTTTTTCATACGACTCAACGAATACGAGTGCCTGTATCTCTTCCTCTTTTGATCTTTTTGTAAACACTGATACCCCGATATAAAGCATTACATTAAACAACATACTCCATACGAGCGGGCCTGCCCATCTGCCAAGTCCATGTACACCGAACATCGTATCCGGATTTAATAACTTTGAGTCCATCATACGCCCGACTACACCGGTACGGGATATTATACCTGCTTTAACCATACCTGGCATCATAAGCATATAGAACCACACTAAAAAACCTGCGATGAGCCCTGTTAAGGCGCCAGCCTTGTTTCCCCTTCTCCAGTAAAGCCCGAGAAAGAATGCAGGTGCGAAAAGGGATACGGCCTCGAACGACCTTAACCCTATATCTACGAGGCTATAAAACTCACCGATGTATGCGGCAAAAAGGTAGCCTAAAAATATGATCATAAGGATTACCAGTCTTTTTATGTTGAGCACCCAATCATGGAACTGAGGCATGTTATGAAAGTTTACGAGACCGGGCATGACAATACTGTTCATGATCATAGTACTGAGTGCGATGGACGATACGATCATCATGCTCATCGCAGCAGAGAATCCTCCGATAAAGGCGAACAAGGAGAGAAAATGACTGCCATACTTTAATGGCAGAGTAAGGACAAAGTAATCAGCCCTATGTTCTGTCACGCCTTTAAGCAACCCTGCAAATGCAATGGGTAATACAAATATGTTAATCAAAAAAAGATAAAGAGGAAAAAGCCACATAGCCTTTGTAATATGCGATTCGTCATAATTCTCCACAACGGACATTTGGAATTGCCTCGGCAGGAATACGATTGCCATCATGGACAGAAAATTAAGGGCAAACCACTCGCCGTAGCTCGTTCCTGAACCATTACCGATTAAAAGAAGTTTTGAATATCCTGCATGCTTGATCTGTGAAAAGATATCGCCGAATCCATGAAACAAAAAATAGGTTACAAAGATACCTACCGATATAAATGCAATCAATTTAATAATGGATTCAAATGCTATAGCAAAAACAATACCACTGTGCCTTTCTGATGAATCAAGATGTCTTGCACCAAAGATAATGGCGAATATACTCACTCCAAATGTAATGCCCAGACCAACGATACCTGTGCTCGTCGATTCACCTGTTATAATGGTAAAGGTGCTCATTATGGCATTGATCTGCAGACCAAGATAAGGAATAACCCCTATAACTGCTATAATGGTAACCACAGCGGAAAGTGTGAGAGATTTTCCGTACCTTGAACCTATGAAATCCGATATAGTTGTAATCCTATTTGCTTTCGTGATCCTGATAACCTTCTTCAGCACAACGGGCCAGAGCACAGCCATAAGGGTTGGACCTATGTAAATAGTCAGGAATGCAAGCCCTGAAGTAGCCGCCTTTCCAACACTTCCATAAAACGTCCATGAACTGCAGTATACTGCAAGAGATAACGAGTAAATGTACGGATTGTTTACTATGCTGCTGCCTGCTTTTTCTTTTCTCTCGGCATGGTATGCTATGATAAAAAGTATTACCAGATAAGCCAGTGCGATAAAAAGGAGATATACGGAGTGGATATTCATCTTTGTCCTTAACTTATACGCAATATCAATGCAACAATGCCTATAAATAACGCCCAGAATATGAAAAGATACATACTAACCCATGTTTGCACAATCTCAATAACAGGCCAGCTAAAGCCCAATAATCCAACTAAGAATATGAATATCCAGAGATCTCTACCCTTCATATAATACACAACCCCTTTTTACATAATCAGTTTAACCCTCTAACCCCGGATTTGCAATAATTGAATTTATGAGTTTCTCCATTCTGTTTCGCTTCATTCATGATGCCGTCGAGCGAGTTCCGTGGATACAGGAACAGACTGTTTGTGACTGGGGATAATATGATAATTCGTAAATTTTTATAAAAAAGGACATAGTATAAAACCATGTCCTTTCCAACCTGTTTTACTTTTAAAAGAGTATTTGAAATTGCACTGTAGCTATATCCTGACCATGTGTGTCCACACCGGCGATCTTGCTGCTTTCACTGTCAACCAAATACTCTGCTTTTATATTTGCCTCGTGTTCTTTTATCCAGTAATTCACGCCAAAGTGGTATCTTGTAAAATTAAGATATGTACCGCTGGCGGGTGTCTGTGAACTTGTAAAACTGTCAATCTTGATAACAGGCTCAAGCCTTCCCCATCCTATAACCCATGGAAACAGGTAACCCAGTTCTACATAATAAGCTGTCCCATCGTCATAATTAAGGTTATCATAATTATATCTCAGGTATGCTGCCTGTGCTGTAATGACCCCGCTGTCTATGGAGGGATAGGCAATAGGATAATCAAGGAACACATCCACATCGTAGGCGCTGTAATTACCGACCTTTGTAAAATTAACGTTGCTTGGGTCATCAGATATTGAATTTGGTTCTTCATCATAACTTGCACCGACCGAAAGAATCTTCTTTGCGCCCAGGTATGTGCCGGCATAGAAAAAACCAAGTACATCATCCGTGTCAAACACATTGTACTGTACCCTTCCGGTAAACCTCTTACTGTCACTCGGATTTAATACTGCCGCGGGTTCACCTGTGGTGGTTGTTGTTACCCTGGAGGTCTGCGCATCTACACCGTTCGATACAAGTGCTATGTAATTCAGGTGTCCATTGATCAGAAAACCGCTCAGTTCAGCACCAAAAACCCTTCCCACTACACTGCCGTTTACCGGGTACCTTCCGAATACAGAAGATATGTCATAATCCACCGGGAGCAATGAACTCGCTGCCTGCCTGCCGTTATGAGAGAATGGGAGCAGCAGCATGCCAGTGTCAAGCTTTACATCATTCCTGTAAAGGTGCAGCGTGATGTAAGCATCCTGAATAAAGAAACTCGGATTGGTGTTACCCCTTTTGCCGTAATCCGGCTCATCGGTCTCGACAAAATAATTTACAAACGGTGTTACATTACCGAAAAGAAGAATCCTTGCCCTCCTGACAAAGAAGTCCCCTGCCCAGCCTTGCCTGTTATTAGTTGCGTCCTGTTCTGCCTGAGACTGTATCTGTAATAGGAACTTTACGGTAGTTGATGCGTCTTTACTTTCTGTAATTGTTACAGCGTATGAACTTCGTATACCACTAAACGCCAATAACAATGCAACTACGATTGTTAAAACCCATAAACCATGTTTCATATATCCTCCTTTATTATTTTTCTTCCCCGAAATGCTCAAGGTCTTCCGGTGCTTTTTCCTCGGTTACCTTGTCCTTGCCCTGAACAAGTACGCGGATCTTTTCGACAATATCTGCATTGGCAAGTGTGGTAACATCACCCACATTAAACCTGTTTGAAATGGCTGAAAGCACCCTGCGCATGATCTTACCAGAACGTGTCTTCGGCATGTCCGGCACTATGTATATGTTTTTAGGCCTTGCAATCTTGCCGATCACACTCTCAATGGTTGCCACTATTTTTTGTGCTATCTTTTCTCCCTGATTTTCATAACCTGGCTTTAAAGCTATATAAACAACAGGTACTCTTCCTTTCACCTCGTCCACCACCGGCACAACAGCTGCTTCTGCAACCTCAGGGACTGTCAGACAGGCTGATTCCAATTCCTTTGTTCCAAGACGGTGGCCTGCTACATTGATTACGTCGTCAATCCTGCCGAGTATCCTGAAATACCCGTCTTCAGCCTCCATGGCACCATCACCGGCAAAGTACGGCCAGTCTCTCCAATCCGTGCTGTTTTTATTCTTGCAGTACTTCTCGTAATAGGTTTTTACAAAACGATCCGGATCCCCCCATATTGTCTGGAAAATACCGGGCCATGGGTTCCTGATACAAATGTTCCCTGCCCTGCCCGAGCCCTTTTCGATCTCTTTGGCATTCTCGTCATAAATAACAGGGTATATGCCGGGCATGCCAGGGCCCGCACTGCCTGGTTTCATTGGTTTGATCGCCGGAATAGTACTGCATAAAAACCCGCCGTTCTCAGTCTGCCACCATGTGTCGACTATAGCGGCCTCTTTCTTTCCTACTTCATAGTAGTACCATCTCCAGACATCGGGCTCTATCGGTTCTCCAACGGTTGTCATGTGCTTGAAATGATAATTGTACTTAGCCGGCTCGTTCGGGCCTGCCTTCCTTAACATGCGTATGGATGTCGGTGCCGTATGAAAGATGTTTACGTTAAGACGCTCGGCGATCCTCCATGGCCGTCCGGCATCGGGATACGTCGGAACACCTTCGTACATAACGCTTGTTGCCGCAAGCGCAAGAGGTCCATACACGATGTACGAATGTCCGGTAATCCATCCTATATCCGCCATACACCAGTACACGTCTTCCGGATGAATATCCTGTATATATTTGGACGTTCCTGCTACGTACGAAAGATACCCTCCTGTGCTGTGCTGGGCACCCTTCGGCTTGCCTGTGGTGCCGCTTGTATACATGATAAACAGCGGTGCCTCCGCAGGCATTGATATCGGTTCCACCCGTGCGCCCTTGAATTCTTTAAGCAGATCGTCGATAAAGAAATCTCTGCCCTTTATCATGGGAGACTTCGATGCATATTGTCCTTTGTGTCTTCTCCATACGAGTACCTTGTCAACCTTCTGACCAAGTTCTTCTGCCCTTTTCACCGCTATGTCCGCATTAGCTTTATGATCTATAAGATTGCCGGACCGATAATAACCGTCTATTGTCACAAGAACCGTACTCTGTGAATCCTGAATCCTGTCACCGCATGCCTGTCCGCTGAAGCCACCGTACACCTCGGAATGGATGATACCTAGCCGTGCACTTGCAAGCATTGATATCGGCAATTCCGGCACCATGGGCAGGTGAAATGTTATTCTATCACCGGTTTTTAGGCCTGCAAAATCTCTCAGCAGTGCGGCAAATTCATTAACCCTTACAAAAAGCTCCTGATAGGTAATAACGGCATCCGATTCCTCTTCTGTCTCCGGTACCCAGATAAGAGCCGCTTTGTTTTTATACTTCTGAAGATGCCGGTCCACACAGTTATAACTCGCATTCAATTTGCCGCCTACAAACCATTTCCAGAATGGAGGGTTGCTTGTATCAAGGGTTGTATGCCAGTAGTGGTCCCACGTGAGCATGTCCGCATATTCTTTAAAACATTCTGGAAAATGCTTCTCGCTAAAACGTTCGTATATATCAGGATCTGCCATGTTTGCCTGGGCAACAAAGGTTGTAGGCGGATAGATAAGCTCTTCCTCCTTCCAGTGTACGGCAATCTCTGCCTCGCTAAATCCCCTTCCGTTCTGCTTGATTTCGTTTGCCATAGATTTATTATCCTCCTTTTTGGATGTTTTATTTTGTACTGCTCTTTTAACACTTCCAGCATGCTTAGCCGGCTTCATAAAAGACGTATGTCCTGCCTTGTACCTATTTAACAGGACCAACCGGCCATACTACGCTGCCATAAACTTCATTCAAAACCTGAGCAAGACCCGTATAAATTGCGGATAACCCGCAAATGATCCCTTCATACCCTGCTATTACATGGATTATCTTACTGCCGGTTGCATCACCGGCCGCAAGTAAGAAAAACAAAACGAACAATGTGAAAAATACGAATTGAAGAGCTTTGTTCAGTCTCAATGTTCCGATGTACATGACCAGCGTAAAAATACCCCATAGGATCAAATAAGCAACCATCCCGCCTGTATCCTGACCTCCAATCCAACCCCATTTTCCGAAGAAAATGAGCGCAACAAGGGTCAGCCAGAAAAGTCCGAAAGATGTAAATGCAGTGGCACCAAAGGTATTTTTTTTCTTCCATTCTTCAATACCTGCAATAACCTGGGCTATGCCCCCGTAGAAAACACCCATCGCCATGATCATGCTTCCAAGAGAAATGATCCCGGCATTCGCAAGATTCAAAAGTACTGTTGTCATGCCAAAACCCAATAAGCCCAATGGTGCCGGATTTCCTGTTGTGTCCTGAATTGCGGTTAAAACTACCTGTTTTTCTTCTGACATAAACTACCTCCTTTAAAAATATTATTTTTTTCTGATATCAATCATATTCCCCTAAACAGGAAATAAAGCATGATAAGTGCCAGAGTGTGATAGTTTATTTTAATTTATATTTTATAATAAGTTGCATGGGTATAAAGGATCTAATAGACATTTATAGTGTAACTTTAAGTAATCCATTAATATACTTTATTACTTTAGGTAACAACAATATAGAAAACCGGAAACAGCGGCCTCTGCTTTCAATGCAATTCACACATAACATGTTAGCTACGGAAATCAAAAGAATGCATTTCTGAGATTAGACAAAGGTTTGACTTAACAGGCTGTTGAAAAACTAAGTATTCTCAAAGCAATTTAATCCCTCAAATTGCGTTCTGTTAATATTTTGGGTTAACCGGCAAAATAATTCCGATAATCCAGTCATTTGAGGCCATCTCTTTGAGAGCCTTTTAACCACCACAAGCCGTGCATCAGTATATGTATACGATCGGTCAGTATCGTTTATTGTGGGTGCATGTCGAGGTTTACATGGGATATGCTTCGGGGAGGGAATTTTTAAGGGAAATATGCTCTGCCAGTGCTGCAAACCTCGAAAGTTTAGTAAAGGGTCATGTATCAAAAAGCTCTACAATTATAACTGATAGCTGGGTGAGTATAATGGCTTAAAAAGACTCGGATATAACCATAAACCCGTAAAATTAAATACTCCAGAGGACGCAAGCAAACAACTTCCGAAGATACATATTGCATTCGCAAATCTGAAAGCATGGATCACTGGTACATATAGGTTTGTATCGAAAAAGCATTTACAGAACCGGAAAAGCCGTACTATCCGAATCTTGTAAGGCGAACATCTATCGTTAAAACGGCGTTCTTAGGATCGGTCGTTTTTGTCAGTGGTTTAGTGTTGATCGGAGTTGTGCCAGATCTTATCAAAAAATATAGAACGGAGGTCAGGAAATGATTTACAGTATAAAAATAATAATATACCCTCTTAAAAATGAAGTCCGTTATAGCTATTTCTATCATTTATATTTTTATAGAAATAATACAAATAATGAAAAGTGAAAGTTCAGACAAGAGATTGCAAAATCAACGAACACAAAAGAAGCCATTGGACTGGATTCTTTTAAAATGACAACTTTCCTAAGTAGTATAAAAAGTCATGTGGAAAAAGGTGGATAGGTGTTATATTCTTTTTTAAGAGGAGTTTTTCAACAGCCTGTCAAAATGTGAAATAAAACAGACTCGATAAGTGTTAAATGCACAAATTAAAAAGGTAGTCGAATGCAAATGGAGAATAAGTCTATAATCATTATCGGCGGCGGGCTTGCCGGGCTTTCAGCAGGCTGTTATGCACTTATGAACGGATACGATGTGCAGATCTATGAACACGCTGCAATTCCAGGCGGTGTATGTACATCATGGAAAACCGGCAATTATCTGATTGATGGTTGCATACACTGGCTTGCTGGGCACAGACCAGGTGCATCTGTTTATGAGATATACAGAGAACTCGGCATTGTGGATACAGCAAAATTCCTTAATGTAAAATCGTATATAAATTTTGTTGATGCAAAAACGGGCAAACATTTTGAGCTTACCTCGGATTATGAAAATGTGAAAAGTCAGCTGATACGCATATCTCCCGAGGATAAAGGTACAATAGAAAAATTCCTTCAGGCGTGTCTTGTAATGGCTGAGCTGCAAATGCCCACAGGCGGTTCTTCTGAAAAGAAAAAACTGCTCTATAGACTGGCAGAACTCCGGAAGAAGGGAAAAATATTAAAATATTTCTTTAAGTACAATCTGTCGCTGAAGGATTATGCTAAAAAAATAAAAAATAAATGGGTTAAGGACATTATGGTAAACCTGTTCCTGCAGGATATGACTACATTATTCTCAATGCTGATGCTTGGATACCTCTTTAACAATCAGCTCGGCATGGTTGAGGGAGGGTCTATCAGGTTTGTCCTTCCAATAGAGAAACGGTTCAAGAAGCTCGGGGGTAAGATCACATACAATATGGCGGTAGATAAAATCCTCGTGGAGAACGATGCTGCTGTAGGCGTAAAGCTCTCCGATGGCTCTGTGCACAAATCAGATATTGTGATTTCCGCTGCGGATCTGCACTCAACGCTTTTTGATATGCTTGACGGGAAATATGTTGGAAAGAGATTTGAATACATGTTTAAAAACTGGAAGATGTTCAGCCCGCTTATGCTCATAAGTTTCGGAGTAACTGGTGATATAAAAAGGTATCCGCCCGTTAATGTTTTTTTCCTGAAAGAACCGTTTAAAATCGGGAATACCGGAATAGACAGGCTTCTTGTCCGTGATTACAGCTATGATAAAGTAATGAATCCTGGAGATAAAACGGTTATTCAGGCTGAGATTGAGACAGAGTATGATTATTGGATGGAGCTAAGAAAAAACAAAGAAGAATATTATAAGGAAAAAGATAATGTTGCTCAGAACATCCTTAATAAGCTTGAAGAATTTTATCCCGGCATAAAATCAAAGGTTGAGATGATCGATGTTGTAACGCCCTGCACATTCCTAAGATATACACGCAATTACAGGGGTGCGTTTGAGGGCTGGCTTATGACTGGTGAAACCCTTAGGATGCCTGTCCCTAAAACGCTGAATGGCTTGAAAAACTTCTATCTGACAGGACAGTGGGTGGAGCCCGGCGGAGGTGTGCCGACTGCAGTCGCCTCCGGCAGACGCATTATCAGAAATATTTGTTACGACGCTAAAAGGGAATTTGTAACAAAACTGCCTTAGGTCCTTTTCTTCTCCTTTAGTCCGGGAATGGCCTTCGGTTCTAACATATCACCTTGTCATCCAGGATTTACTTCTCAATGTAAGGAATGCATAAGGAAATATCCATTGCAGCAAGAATATGGAGAAATACGAATATAGTACGCCATAAATGAAATCGGAATCCTTCTCTGACCGCAGATAATATATTGTATAAATAAGTGATATTACTCCCACAACAGCAAGGTATCTAAATACATTCATTGGATAAAAAATAAGATGTATAAATAAAAATACAATAGCATAATACTGGAAAGGATATCTCATATTGACAATAAAAAAATTCAATACTGGAAGAAATCTATTTTTTTCTCTGTATTTCTTAAAAATAAAAGTTGACAATATTATTGATTCTCTTATATTGCTTCTTTCCCATCTTATATACATTTTTGCGAGTTTACTATACGTGTCAGGTACCATTGTATAAATAACAGCATTGTTCTGATAAACGGTGTAATACCCTTTATGCAATATCATGTTTGTAAGTGCCCTATCCTCTCCGTAGGTACATACAGCATTTAAAAATCGTTCGTTAAGCCATTGCTCCATAACCTGCTTAACAGCGCTACCGGAATAAGCAGAGAATGCCCCGGGACAACACAATACTGCACCATAAGTTGATTGGCATGCCCTTGTAAAATCGAACGAAAGTATGTAGCTTACACCAAGCATCCTTGGAATCAAACCTCGATCTTTATTTAATACCTTTACATTTCCTGCAACCGCACCTATGCGTTTGTCCTTGGCAAATGGCGTTACAATGTCTTGTATTGCCCATTTTCTTATAACACTATCTGAATCCATCGTTATGAAGATACTGCCCTTTGCATTAACAAATCCATTGTATAACCCATGCCTTTTCCCCATGTTTTTTGGATGTTTTATCAGTTTTACAGTATCAGGATACCGTGCTTTAGCTTTTTGCATATAAAGATATGTATCATCTTTTGAGCCGTCATCTATACATATTACCTCAAGCTTATTTAAAGGATATCCTGACTCAATGGCTGAGACAATTGATTTTTCTACAAATGCGCCTTCATTGTATGCGGGGATTATAACACTTACAGACGGTAATGGTTCATTTTTAAGTATATATGGTTTATACCTTAGCCATAAAAGTGTTCTAAAAACTAAATATAAAGAAGTTATTGTGGCATATATAATAGATGCATACATAAAAAATATAAAAATCTTACCCTGCGCGATTGTCGTGTCCCATAATCTAACAAAAGATCCATAATAAATAGATGCTATTACAAATACCATTACTATACTAAATATACCGGCTTTCAAAACAACATCAAAAAACTTAACCTTTAAAGATCGAGGCATTTTATTAATTTTAAGAATGTTCTCTACTGACGGGTTATTAGATTCCTGCGTATCTTTTAGATTTTCTTTTGTTGCATCTTCATCATGCATAATCTGTTCTTTTATATCAATGTCTTGTAAAAGCAAGCTTTAAAATAGAAACAAAATAACATAAAAATCCGCGCAGCATAACTAACCCGGTCTTTATGGAGTAGGACACAGTATATGTTAATCAGAGAATGTATTTAAAAAATTGAATATGCATATTTTCCTATCACGTATTTTGGGTTGAACGGCTTATACATAGGTACGTATGGTGCGGACCGAACGTGATCGTTACTGTCGTATTAATAAGGTTTATAATGTAAGTGTCTCTAAAATATTCATACCAGCCATTTGTGTTCTCTATACCAGTCTACAGTAGTCTTCATACCTTCTCTGAACAATGGATACTTGAATTTATAACCGAGTTCCTTGAGTTCTGAGGTATCATAGATGTGATCACCCTTGAAGTAGCCAAGCCAGTCTTTATCAAATCTTGGTCTCAATGCCTGTTCTATGCCATATTTTGAACAGAGCCATGACCAATGTTTATAAATCCTATCGTTTATGCGCTTGAACAAAAAATCTGGAACATGCATCGAAAAGCCAATGACTATATCCCATAATCTCTGTGATATCTTAAAAGATTTGCCATATTCAAAATTCAGTGCATCTGCAAGACTTTTACAGAACTCCTCAATGTTAACCGGCGATTCATCTGCTATATTAAACACTTTGTCTTTAACTCTATCCGGATGTTGTGCTATACACAGTACAGCCTCAACAACATCATCAACATGAACATGATGGTTCTTGTATGAACCAATTATCAGAGGCAATTTTCTTTTCTTTATGCCAATTAATTCAAGGATGGATAGAAACATTGCATGTCCGTATCTGCTTCCAGGTCCATAAACAAGGGTCGGTCTTACAGCAGAGGCACATACAGCTTTACCTTTCATAAGACTCCAGAATAACTGTTCGCCTTCCCATTTTGTTTTTTCATAATTATTTCTTGGATTCTTTGGTGAATCAGATTTGCACGGGACTTCGGCAGGCCTGCCATACACGCCTACGGTTGAAAAATGGATATACTGTTCCACATCGTGCATCAACGAGGCTTCAGCAAGGTTTCTTACGCCGTCCACATTTGCCGATCTCATAACAGAAATGGGTGCAGCAAGATCAAAAACCGCACCGGCAGCTATAACAGTATCAACCCCTGCTACCGCCTTCGATATTGCATCCTTATCCTCAAGCCTGGCAATCACAGGCTCTGCCCCAAAATTAATCGGTTCTTTTAAAGGCTCCGGCGATATGTCCATTGCCCTTACAGAAAATCCGGCCTCTACAAAAGCCTTTGCGAGTTTTTTACCTATAAACCCACCAGCCCCTGTTATTAAAATTCTCTTTGTCATACATCATCCCCTCTTCTTATTGTGTACTTAATGCACCTTTATCAAATATAACCTTATTAACGACCGATAAAAATCCTTTATATGAATTTATTCTATATTTTATCTTCAGTACCCTCTACCGACCATGCCGGTTTAAATGGTTCGGTCTTATCGCTTAATGTAAGAGGCCAGAGTAATCCCCCTTGAGTTTTTGATCTGCCGAACAAACCAAATATTCTTTCACCGCCCCAGATAAACCACAGCGGGTATGAAAGCACATAGAATATGCCGATAGTGGTATTAACATAAACAACCATATGCTGCGTGAACCATGGCTCGATGATATGCAGGTTGGACAAAATCACATTAAGCCAGCTTATTAAGAGCAGAGATAATCCTGTAAAAGTATAGGCATCAGGGTGTCTCTCGCGCAGGTATTTTGCATAGACGTAAGCTGAAATTGAGCCCGCAATGATCATAAATGGAACATCAAGTATAAATAATCTCATAACCATCCCCTTTCCTTACACCATGTTATATAATCCCACAGCCCCTTTTTGGGGTCCTGATATGCAAATTTAAACCCGAGTTTTTTTATCTTCTCATTTGAAAACCAGTACTGATGCGTCATGTACTCCACCATTGGCACGTCCACCTTTGGCCTTTTCCCTTTACTCCTTGCATGGGCATCAATACCTTTTATGAGTTTCAATCCTATCCTTGCTAAACCTTTATACATGGGCCACCACACTGGTATCCTGATCACCTTTTCCATGCCGAGAGCTCTATAAATAAATTCTATCATCTCTGTCTGACTTATACTATCGCTAAGTACATTGTATGCTTGACCAATAGACTCGGGCTTTTCTGCTGTGAACAATGCGGCATTGACAAGGTCCTTTACATGGACCGATGGGAACATGAGCGTGTGTTTCTTAGGAAACCATGATATAACAAAACCTGTGCCCATCTTCTCTACGCCGTAAAGTATATGGTATACACCGTACCTGTGTCTTGGACCATATATAGGGGCAGGCCTGAGTACGGTCAATGGCAGTTTTTTAGTTTTGTACAGATCCCATAACAGTATTTCCTGTTCTGTTTTTGATTTAGAGTACAGATTAGGAGGGTTATAGGGCTCATCCTCATCACCAGGTAGTTTTTTTGTTTCCCCATATACCCCGTCGGTACTCCAATGTATAAACCTCCTTACATTATTGGATAATGCAAGTTCTGCAAGGTTACGTACCCCGTTTACATTTACATTATAAAGCACATCCCATGTAGCAAAATAATCATACAGTGATGCAATATGAAACACGGCATCATATACCTTCCCTTTAAAAAGAGGCTCTAGTGTATTTTTTTTCGTGAGATCCGCGGCTATGAATTCAACACCAAGTCGTGAAATATATTCTTCGTAATGAACAGGATGCAGGTCCCCTTCTTCACAATAATACTGGGCATGTTCTGCTTTTTTAAGATCCGTTGCAATTACATTCCAACCACTCTCTTTTAGAAGTTCCACCATGTGTGTACCTGTAAACCCACATGCCCCAGTAACAAGAGCTAACTTTGACATAACGCCCTCCTAAATATTTTTGACATTTTTATCAATAATATTTAAAACTTAATATGTCAAGTTCTTGCTGTCTATTTTCCCTGCTGTTACAAGATGCTATACTTTAATTCCCGAATCTGTCATTTCATAATACTTTCAGGATTAATCATCTGTAACAGTTTAACAAGTTCTGCAATATGCAGCTGGCCGGGTGCAGTTGATCTTCTCATATGTGTGTACGCGATGAGAGATCCAAATAAGGGATTTATGACCCTTGAGATACCTCCGAACCTACCCATTGAAATGGTAATAATGTTTTCTGTCTTATGACCTATTGTAAAGCCCAATAACCTTGCAACGTCATCCTTGTTCTTTGCATACAAAGCAAGCTTTATTATATCTGCCGATGTATCTTTCCCCTTTGCTAAAACTATTTCTAAAAATGCATTATCTGGCGTTTCTTTAAAATTATGATAAGACCCTATAATTATCTTTTTATACACTTTACCGAGCTTTACAATTTCACGGGATATCCTGGAATTGATTTCTATATCAATCGCATCTGCATACGGAATAATGTTTTTGAATAATCTGTACCTTTCATAATCGCGTATTTTTATTTTTCCGCCTTCTTCGCCTGTTCTTATCGTCACTATTACAGGCTTGCCCGTTTTTTGTTTTACCCTTTCATATACATTTAAGACATGAGCAGGGGATATGTTTTTAAACATATCAACCCTTAACTCAATCATATCGGCAAGAGAAAGCAGATTACTTCGCAAATTGTTTATATCCCTGTCGGTCAATGAAACAGCAACAACAGGCTTTGTACCTAGTTTTATATTCCCTATTCTCAGGTTCATGTACGGTTTATATCACAACATTAACATATGATAAACCGAAAACACTTTTGTACCTTCACAATTGATAATTCCCCGCGGCTTTCACGGGGACAAGTTTCGCAGGAATGACTGCCAATAAACGTATTACTCTCTTTCTTTGCTACATCACAGCCTGCCGCGAGGTGGTTCATTTACCTTATCAAGAAAAAATGGAAGTGCATGTGCATTGTTGCACTTGACATATGTATTTTTATAAGTTATCAAAATATTGATTATGGAATCAGGAGGGGCCGGACCCATAAAAAAGCGAATATTTTGTTTTTCTTTTTTCTTAATATCAGTACTTACCCATATAACAACATCTTACGCAAACACCGGTAGCGTTTACGGACTTGGAACAATTGCACCTGCTATGGGGAATGCGTACACAGCACACCCTGATGACCCGTCAGCATTATATTATAACCCAGCCGGGCTTGCGCTTGAAAAAAAAGATCAATTGTTAATAGGTTTAACATATTTTAGCCCTCTCATCTGGGTCAAAGGTACCTTTGGTGCAAAAAATTATATCGATAACGATAGGGTAATTGGTTTGACTGTCGGACTTGCTACCAACCTTGGCCATATGACAGGTTACAGGCAGCTTTCACGAATTTCAACAGGATTTTTTTTGTTTACACCGCCTGATAGGGCTTACACCGTGCATGCAATCCCCACGAGTACACTTTCGTTTCCTCTATATAAAGATACCGCATCGCAATTAATGCTTTTATTCGGACTTGGCTATAGGGTATCCAGGTACCTTCAATTAGGCGCGTCCATTTTACTTGTAATGCCAGGTCAAATGACAACAAGCTATTACATAAATCCATCATCCACATCTCAATCATTAAATCCTATAGTCCTTATAAACAGATCCCTGATTATATCTGCAGCGCCAGAATTTGGCTTTATAGTAAAACCTTTAAAAAAATTTGCCTTCGGCGCCGTATACAGGCAAAAAAATAGCTCGGGTCTCCATGGCTCAACAGGTTTTATAATAAACGGACAGCCGTATATTTCAGAAATAGATTATGAAAAGGTTTTTACAACCCCTGATCAAATAGCAGGCGGGGTATCTATAACACCTGTAAATAACTTACGAATAAATGCAGACGTTACGTACAGCGTGTGGTCTGATAAATCTGTAACCGATACTCAGGGGAATTCATTTACCGCAAATGATACTATCTCTGCATCCGTCGGTGTAGAATACAAACCAACCCAAGAATGGGCAGTCAGAGGAGGCTATACATATTCACCATCCCCATTCCCTCCGCAAACCGGTACTACAAACTATATGGATTCAGATAAAAGCATATACTCTATCGGAGGCGGTTATAATTTTGGCTGGTTTAAAACGGGCATAAAATCATGTATAAATGTGTTTATACAGATGCAGCAATTAAAGGAAAGAAACAACAATAGCCAACTTCTCTCCCTTGGCTATTCTGATGGAGGTGACGTATGGAGTTCGGGCATTTCAATTTCTTTTAGATTATGAACCATAAATTCATTTTCACAATATTATTATTTACGAGTTTTTGCATATTCGCCGGGACAGCAAGGGCTGATATTGTTTCAAATTTCGGTCTTGGTTCAAATGCAATGGCAATGAGTGGCGCGTATACGGCAATCGCAGACGATTTTTCTGCATGCTATTACAATCCGGCAGGCCTTGCGTATCAAAAAACGCCTGTGCCTGGGCACATTAAAAAGGGTACCGCTCTTTATCTTGGAACAGGTTATATGTATCCACAATTATGGACTAAGGATCCGTCAACCAATCCATCTTCTGCTAATATCGCACCGTTATCTTTTATGCAGATTGGTTTAACTCTTGGACCTTCTGCTTTGGGATTTTTACCACAAAGAAGGGTATACTTCGGCTTTGCATTTTATTTACCTACCGATGTACTGATTGGTTATACGATGCGTAACACATCTTCTGACAGGTATTTTGTATTCTATGATAACGAAAACAGGATATTCGGGTTTCTTGCAGATGCTGCGTACAGGTTCGACCGCAATGTGGCTATTGGTATTGGAGCAGACTTCCTTGCAGGTACCAATACACAAACCAACGTGAGTTTTGTTCAGTCGGGTTTTATTCATTCAGAATACAATTATATCCTGATACAGGCTGCCCCTATAGCAGGCATCATGATAAACCTTAACAACGGTGCCAAATTAGGCTTTACGTACAGAGGGGAATTAAAATTTAACGACTACGGCAACATCAATTTGTACGCTGCGGATACTCCCATTGTCTATCAATCCTATGATTGGATGAAATTTTTCATACCACAGCAGTTTGCCGCCGGTTTCTCTTACCATTTTACGCACAGATTGCTTGGAACCGCTGATCTGACATACATAAACTGGTCAAACTTTGTTGATGAACAGGGGGACGGTAGGCCAGAAACAAAACTTTTTGATACAGTAGTTCCAAAAACAGGCATAAGGTACTCAATAAATGATCAACTAAACATCTCTGCCGGATACGCATTTTTAAGAAGCCCTGTAAGGGACCAGACAGGGGTTACAAACTGGCTTGACAGTAATAAAAACCTTATATCATTAGGAACGAGTTATACCTTCGGGAAAATAGGATTCTGGCGATCCCCCATCACACTTAGTGCATACTTACAGGATACATTGTTTGAAACAAGATATACATATAAAACACAACCGGTAAGCCGGTATCAAAATGGCTATTCTGCCGGCGGTTCTGTACTTGACTGCGGCGTTCAGATTACTTTAAGATGGTAGTTTTTAAAGTACAGATGTCAAATCATTGCTATCAATAAATGGTTAACCTCAAAAATGCATTTGAAAAACTAAAAGAATAAAATCCTTTGCCTTAAATTTATTTTTAGTTTAATAGTCCTATAGTTGACTTTATTTTAATAAAAAGGATGAGTATATGAAAAAATACATATGGATGCTTGGCTTTGTTATCCTTACGATGATTGCCGGATGCGCTTCAAGTAAAACAACTCTATCATCTCCTTTTATATCGGGTTATGTTTTAGAGCTTGGAACGAACCTACCTATTCCGGATGCAAAGGTTACAGCATATCCGCTTGGCATTACATCAACAACGAATGCAGACGGCTCTTTCATAATCAGTCCTTTGTCCGCCGGCAATTATAAATTAACAGATCAGGCACAAGGTTACATATCTCAAACAACAGATTATATTACCGTAACATCGGAAGGCGTAAGTAATCTTAACCTGCACTTAAGCAAATATCCTGCAACCTCAGAGATAATAGCAGACGCCGGGAATCAACAGATCAGTGTTGGATATGATCGTCGTATTTCATTAAATGGTCAGGCAAGTTCCTCAAGCAGTAACGCTCAAATTACATATCAATGGATCCAAACATCAGGACCTCAGGTAACATTGTTCTCTGCAACAACATCAAAAGCTGTTTTTACAACGCTTCCGGTAAACCGGCTTGTTTATATCCCTGATAGATTCGGATTACTCGGTATAACTCCGACCGAAACGGGCACATACGTATTTACGTTGTACGCTTTTGCAAATGATTTTTCTGACAGTTCAACGGTGACAATAACTTCAGCCCAGCCAGAACCTGTTATAACAAATGAAGTTGGCTATTTGTTCGGGAACGAATCAGCAGAAACTTCAATCGTTCCTGTCGGATCACTTACGTATCTTAATGGCGGCTTCAGCATACCTGCCGGGAGCCCTAACACGATTACTGGTTATCAGTGGTCTTTTGTATCAACACCGTCGGGCTCTCTTGCATATATCGATCATCCTGCATCTCAGACGCCTTCAATCGTTACAGATATTCCCGGTACCTATACGATATCTCTCACAGCATCTACCTTAAATGGATTTTCTACAGAAACATTTACACTTACTGCAAGCAGTTATGTTTCTGCATTAAGATGCGAGCAATGTCATAACGGCTCATCTGTGCCGGATGTAACAACAGGTTACTTAACAACAGCCCACGCATACGCGTTTAATGCTTTTACCGACGTATCTTCTGTATCCCAGGATTGCCTGAAGTGTCATACAACAGGCTATGATAAAACATCCACAGCAATAAATGGTGGTTTTGATGATATTGCAAGCAATCTCGGATGGGTCCTTGTATTGCCGCTTTCTTACCAAACATTGCCGGCTGGGTTACAAACAATGGCAAACGTAGGATGTGAAAGCTGTCATGGCCCTGGCAGTATGCATACGGGTTCATATTCATTTAATACAAGCGTGTGCGCACAGTGTCATGACAATGCACCATTCAATCCTGAATATACACAATGGCTGAATTCCCCGCATGCACAGTCGGTCTCACCGGCAGGCATAAATCTGGGTGGCCAGGGATTCACATCCTGCAGAGAGTGCCACTGGTCTTTAAATATCGTTTACACAAATATGCAAGGCAATGGAATTGTTCCCTTTGTCACATCGGACGAACAGCCTGTTAACTGTATGGCGTGTCATACGCCTCACAACGGCACAAATCCATATTCATTAAGGGTGTTTAACAATGTTACAATAGCAGGCGGTTCATTTACAGTAAGCGGAGTCGGTGAAGGGGCACTTTGTATGAAGTGCCATACAGATCAAGTACTAAACCCTACATTAGCCGCACAAAATTTTACAGAACCATTCAACACGACAGCAGAGGTATTTGCAGGCATTGCAGGAGCCGGCAGTTATGCTGCTTCAATAACTGCAAGTTCATATCATGCAATACCCGGGAATGTCCCTGATCTGTGTGTTACATGCCACATGGCACAAACAACTGCACAGGGACAGCCGGGGTTTGACACAACCGGAGAGCACACATTCATGATGACGGATGCAAACGGTAATGATCATACTGCCGTATGCAACTCATGTCATGCAGGTATTTACGCAGTATCTGGATTTGACACTGTTGACCCGGTATATCCAACAGCTAACTGGGATGGGGATCCAACAGGGGCTACAGAAGGCGTTCAGGATCAGGTTAAGGGATTATTAAGTGTGCTTGCCTGTGCAATAACAACAAATGCAAACCAGAAATGCACTGTTAACACAACCGATGTTGATGGCAAGCCGGTATCATGGACAATTCTAATACCGGCAACAAGAATGACTACAACATCCTATGTTTCAATAACAGGGACTACTTTTGCGTTCATGCCTACGGCAACAACACAGGAAAGAAATGCTGTTTATAACTGGTATATTGTCAACAACGAAGGCAGCTATGGCATACACAATACGGCTTATGATGTAATGCTTTTGCAAAAGGCATTCTATGACTTAACAAGAGCCAACATACCTGGTGCAACGATCAGAACAAATTAGGCATACTCAAAAAATACATTAACTAAAAAATGCAATAAATGGGTTAAAACAATATTGGAACGCCTGTGTCATTACCTGTTTTCAAGAGCTTCTAAACGTTTTATATCTTCTTCTACGGGTTCTGTCTTGAACCTATTATGTACCCAAAACCATTGTTCTGGCGATGCTTTAATATGTCTTTCTATAAGGGTTGTGAAATACTGTGTCCATTTTAACACAGCGAGCTCTTTATCGTCTTCATTTTTAAGTATAATGGGCTCTTCATATCTTATTGTATAACCAGAGCCGTCAGGATTTTTTATAACATAGCCGGGGACAACAGCAGCTCCGGTTTTTAAAGCCATAAGAGCCATTGCGTATTGCGTTGCAGCAGGCTTGCCAAAAAATTTTACAAATACAGCCTCATGTCTGAGTGTGTTTTGATCAATAAGCATGGCTATTGTTTTTCCATGTTTGATAGCTCTTAGCAACCGAAAAACAGAATTCCTTGGCTTTACTATATCTATGCCGGCATGATTCCTCATAGACTTGATATATCTATCTATATAGGGATTATGAATGTCCTTGGCTACGGCAATCAGACCATCGTAACGTATGCTTTGAGCTGCAGCAGCCAGTTCCCAGTTGCCAAGATGGCTTGTAAGAATAAATACCCCTTTACCTCTTTTTTTCGCAATCTCATAGTTTTCTGTCCCCTCAAATGTAACGATCTCATTTATATTTGTCTTATTAAGTTTTGATATGCGCGGGAAGTTTGCAAGTGTCGTGCCAAGTACTTTGAAGTTTTCTTTTATAATCAGCTTTCTTTCCTTTTCTCTCATCTCTGGAAATGCAAAACCGATGTTCGTCATTGCTATGTTTTTATGCTTAGGATCGACCATATACCATATCGAGCCAAGAAACCGTCCCATATGATCAGCAGATGCCTGCGATATATGATTAAAGATAAATGCAACGGACAAAAATGCCCAATACTCAATCATATATCTTATCTTTTTCATTGTATCTCCATTCCTTTATTGTGCAGCATATCTTTTAACAACACGTCGTCTGTATCTATATCCATGTCTGTATATAACCACATTACCCGTTCATTTTTATGGAGTTGATGTATCTTTACAGCATCCTTTTGTGTTACAATAACCACATCAGGTTGATGATCGTGGACAACCTTTTCGAGTTCGCCAACTTTGTAATTGTGGTGATCAGGTTTTGATATGGTTTTATATAGTCCGAGCCCAACAGCCATAAGCATACCGAAAAAACTCTCCGGTAAAGCAATCCCTGCCATAGCTACAACCCTTTTCTGCATGATATTTGTGATATCTATTACCTGATTATCGTTTATATTTTTAAAACCTTTAAACTTGTAACTAAAATAAAAGATCGGACAATCGGCATTATACTTTCTGATTATCTTTATCAAGTTTTCGTTACTACCTTTTATACCTATAATATCGGCGTATTGTAATGTCTTCAAAGGCTCTCTTAAGGGTCCGGCAGGCAATAAATGTCCATTACCAAAACCGCTTTCACCATCAATAAGCAGTATCTCTATATCTCTTTTCACCTTTAGATGTGAAAATCCATCATCGAGTATGATAATTGAAGGATCGTATGTCTCTCTGATATGCTTTATTGTGCGCACCCTGTTTTTCCCAGCTGCCACAATCGCATTTTCTGTACAAACCGATATTAGATACGGTTCATCTCCGCAAAGCTCAGGGGGGCAGAGTATCTTATTGCCGTCCGATACGTCAATCATAATTCTTGCATGCCCTTTATATCCTCTTGATACAATCCCAGGCCTATTACTTTTTACAAGATTAGACAGGTGTATAACCATTGGGGTTTTACCCGTTCCACCAACAGTGATGTTCCCGATGGATATTACAGGTATGCCTGCATCATAACTCTTGATAAAACCTTTAATATAAAGGTATCTTCTTATAACGACAATCAATCCGAAGACATACGATAATAGTATAAACGGGGAAAGAAGGATATCCAACAATTTATTTTTTTTATAAAAAAAATCCATATAAGATTTTAGCATAACTTTTTTGTAAAACCAAACATCGTACGTTGCAGATGCATTGGAAACAAGTGCATGTAACGCATTTGAAATGTTTTTCAGCCCATTACTTATGATAACTGCTGTACGTTCTTCGGTAATTTTTTATGCATACCTATATTATAAAAGAATTTTACAAAAGTCTTTACACCTGTAGCAAACTGCTTATACTCAAAATTTTCATCGGGTGAATGATAGCCGTTTTCCGGTATGCTCAATCCTATGAAAGTAATCGGACATTTCAGATATTTTTTTATTGTCACAACAGTTCCAATCGAGCCGCCTTCTCTTATAAAAACGGGTTTTTTGCCGGTTGCGAATTTAAGTGCATCAAAAACCGCTCTTGTATAATGTCCTGTTATATCTGTACTAAAAGGATCGAGTGAACCTTCCGGCTTTACAACAACATCAGGATTTAAGCTTCTTACATAATTTTTCAATAATTTTAATATTGCATCAGGCTTTTGCGCAGGTACAAGCCTCATTGTTATTTTTGCCTCTGCATTTGGAGGAATAATGGTTTTGACCCCGGACCCGGTATAGCCGCCAACAATACCGTGCACCTCAAAGGTAGGCATCACCCAGAGTCTTTTTAAAATCTCCCGCACATCATTTGTTCGCAGACTTTTAAATCCATTAACATGCATGAATTTTTTTACGCTAAACCCGCTTCTAATAAAACCATCAAGCTCTGTCTTTTTTACGGGCAAAATCTTATCGTAAAAATGAGGGATATTTACCCTGCCTGTCTCGGCATCATAAAGCCGGGAAACAAGATGGACAATCTCTCCGACCGGATTACGGGCTGCACCACCTGTTACACCAGAATGCACATCTTTTTTCCCTGTCTCAAGATAGAGTGTTGCAGCTTGAAGCCCGCGCAAACCGTATGTGATCGACGGTATGTCTCTATCAAGCCATAGCGTATCAGATATAACTGCTACGTCTGATCTCAGGGTATCCTTTTTTGTTTTTAAAAATCCTTCAAAACTTGGACTGCCGATCTCCTCTTCAAATTCCCAGACAAGGTTTATATTTACGGGAAGATTATGTCTGTGTGCATACAACGCAGAGAATAACGCTGTTAAGGCAGGCCCTTTATCGTCCGTGGTGCCTCTTCCAAAATATTTATCCCCAACCTTCTCAAGATGGAATGGCTTATGTGTCCACCGCGATTCATCAGCAGGCTGTACATCAAGATGATTATAGATCAAAACCGATTTACTACCATGCGATGATTCAAACCGGCCAATAACAACAGGATTGCCTTTTGTCCGCACAATCTCCGCAACCCCCCCAAAGCCTGCTATCAGGTCTGAAACGGATTGTACCGCATGCATTATATCGTTCTTATGAGATTGATCCGTAGATACTGTGGGGATATCAACGATCTGTTTTAAGGTATCTCCGAATCTTTTTTTTGATTCTTTTATAAACTTATCAAGCTCTAAAAGGTATTCATCCATTTAAGTATTTTTCCCGGAAGCTGTTTTGTATGAATTCCCTTATTTATAACTACATCTCCATTAACGATTACGGTATGAATGCCTTGAGGGTATACGTGGGGTTCTTTGTACGTAGCATCATCCTGCATCCGCTCGGGTGAAAAGATAACAATGTCTGCATACCAGCCTTCTTTTATCTGCCCTCTTTTTTTAAGTTTCATCTTTTCTGCCGGCATTGATGTCATCTTGTAAACCGCCTGCTCAAGTGTAAGCAAGCCTGTTTTTACAAAATCACTGAACACCCTAGGATATGTGCCGTAAGACCTTGGGTGCGGTTTGCCTTCGTATAATGGACCATAATCCGCTCTTAATCCTGCATCAGAGCCTATGGAAACGTAAGGTTTTGTTATGATCCGTTTTAGATTATCCTCGCTCATTGCAAAGTATATAGCTGTCGTCATTAGACCTTCTTTTATAAGCAGTTGATAAACAACTTCAATCGGCTCGATGTTAAGTTTCTTTGCTATGTCGGTGATGTACATGCCTTCAAATCTTTTATCCTCTTCAACAAAACATTGCGAAAGCATGATCCTTGAAAAATAATCTTTCATATCTTCATGCCTTTGTTTTAGCTCATTTTCAATCCTGTTTCTTACCGATCTATCCCCGAGTCTCCGTAATGCCATTTCTGTAGAGTCCGCGTACACCCAGTCCGGCATGACCGATGCAAGTCCTGTATATGCCGAGATATATGGGTACCTGTCTGCATCAACATCAATACCCGATTTTTTTGCATTCTCTATAATCTCAAATGCCCTGTCAATTTTTTTCCAGTTCTCCGGATACATTGTTTTTAAATGACTGATCTCGACAGGTAAACCGGCTTCTCTGCCAATGGTAACGGCCTCTTCAATACTTTCTAATAAAGCACTGCCTTCTGATCTCATATGGGTTGCATAAATACCGTTATACTCTTTAACAACCTTTGCAAGTTCTATTACCTCGTCTGTTTTAGCGTAAGCACCCGGTGTATATGCGAGTCCCGTTGATATTCCGGAGGCACCCTGTTCCATCGATTGCCTTACAAGAGATTTCATGGTTTGCATGTCCTTATCTGTTGGCTGCTCAGCCTTCCTGCCCATTACAGAACCTCTGAGTGTTCCATGACCGATAAGCATAAGAATATTTAAAGAAGTGCCCTGGCTGTTAACCAACTCAACGTAATCAGAAATACTCTTAATATTGAGTTTTAAGCCATAGCTCGTATAATATTGCTCCTGACGTTCTTTCATTATTATGCCGTCAACAGGTGTTATAGAGTAACCGCAGTTGCCATTCACCTCTGTTGTAACACCCTGTCTTACCTTGCTCTCTGCATAAGGATTTAAAAGGATATGGTAATCGGAATGTGAATGTACATCTATAAAGCCAGGCGCTACCACCATGCCGGACGCATCAATAAACTCATCTACACTCAAAGAAGTCTTCGATAAATGTACAATCTTATCACCTGTTATTTCTATATCTGCGTAATAACCTTTATCGCCGGTTCCATCCACTACAAAACCATTTTTAATAATTATATTATTTGCCATCTTTTGCCTTCATTGCGATCAACCCGTACTGATACTCTCCCGACGGCCCTTTAACAACTATATCAAACCATTGTTCAAGCAATGACTTTACTTCTTCATAAGAAATTCTATCGCGAACCGGCGGGCCCGACGGGGTTTGTTCTTTTTTATGATCTATAATAAGTAATCTGCCATCTTTCTTCATGACCCTGCTTAGCTCTACCATGAAAGCGTTTTTATCTTCAACTTCATGAAGCATATTCACATTAATAATCATATCGGCAATATGGGCAGGAATGGGTATTCTCGTTTCCTCTGAAAGTAAAGGCTTTATTATATCATGACCCTGTTTGGTTATAATATTCTGTTTCAATACATCAAGCATCCTTTCCGATACGTCAACTGCGTACACAACGCCATTACTCCCTACGATCTTTGATAAAGGTATTGTATAAAAGCCTGCACCACTGCCGATCTCTACAACAAACATATCCTGCCTTACTCCGGCAGCAGTGAGTATCAATTCAGGATTCTCGTGTTCTAACCTTTGCGGATTATTCAATGTATGTGCATGTGATGGGTCAAATTTATGCATTGTGGATAATGTATAAAGAGTGAGGCTGTCCAGATAGTACGATTACAATGTTATTTTTCATTCTTATTGAAATGAAGAATCTAATAAATTCAACATAAGAAATCTGAGATTATTCGTCCACCGTATCAAAATGATGTCCTGGACAGCCTGGCTCATTTACAAGGATTGGGCCTCTGTTAATCCTCAAGAATGAATGTTATGTTAATGGTTACCCTGAATTCTTTTATCTTCCCATTCTGTATCTTCGCCTTCTGAGAAACGATTTCCATACCAGTAAGATTTCTCAATGTCTTATTTGCCCTTTTTAATGCCTCCTGAACTGCATCATCCCAGCTCTTAGTGGATGATGCTACCACCTGTGTTACTCTTGCTACTGCCATAGTTTTCCTCCTTCCCAAATATATTGGAAAAATTTATAAAATATTTCGTTCCCGACCATAAGGTTACGATCAATGCAATCCACACATACAGCATTCCTATTTTTTGAAAATCAATGCCAAAGTATGTATAATGAATTAATAACCCGATAATCCCCGTTATCTGAAAAACCGTCTTATATTTACCCTCCAGAGACGCGGGGATAACAATACCTTCTGAAGAGGCTATCGATCTTAATCCCGTTACTGCGAATTCCCTTCCTATTATGAGAACAACTACCCATCCATAAATTCGATTGATGGATATAAGCATAATTAAAGAAGTAGCTACCAGTACTTTGTCTGCTACAGGATCTATCAATTTACCTATTGTTGTTATGTCTTTATACTTTCTCGCGAAATACCCGTCAAAAAAATCGGTAAGCCCACCAAAACCAAACACAACAGCAGAGGCAAAACTTATCCATTTTAACCTATACATGTTGTCCGCGGGCATATACTTTATAATCTCCATTAAAACTATAAGAACCGGAACCATCAAGATTCGAGACAGAGAGAGTAAATTGGGCAGTTTAAGCATATCCCTTACAAGCTTATTATGCATCAAGCAGCACCACACCTTCTCCGTGAAAAGATATAAACAAACCGGAAAGCTGCGTCTGATTTGATACAAGTCTTGGTATCAATTTACCATACCATCCGAGCAGTGATTCTATGCGCAATATCATGGGATTATTTGATGTTATTTCAACGCTGTGCAACCCGTTATTCAAACCGAGAAATATGTCGCCAGTGCCTTTGAATTGTGTCACATTTTTACTTTTATCTGCCTGCAACTCAAGCCGTCCGTTTTCCCATTCAAGATCCCCATAAAAAGCCTCGAGTCTTTCATCATTAACGAATATGTGTTCATTTTTTATATTAAAAACTTTTACCGATAAAAGCTGCGATTTATATACGATCATTCCCGTACCGTAAAAAAGAATTATAGGATCGTCTTTTTTTTCTGCGAATATGGCTTTTGTATCTTTTCCCCTGTACCTTTTGTACGCTTGTTCTACTGTTAGGCCTTCCGTTTGCATGTCAACGCCTTTAGACTTTACATAAACAATATTTCCATTCAACCGAAAGGCTAAAAGTGCATCACTTATAAAAACGGCGTGCTTATCATAAATCCGTATTGCTGATTCTTTTTCCATTGCCTCAAGCTCTTTACCAACCAGGACTAAAGGCTCTTTATGCACTGTCTTATTATATGATCCAGACGTTATTTCATCTTCACTTGCTGTATTCCCTCTGGCAATTATATGGCTTTTTTCATACCCGGCATCCTGTTCTTCTTCCTTTTCGGAATGAGGCTCTAATGTTGATCTCCGGACATCTTGCTGGGTTTGTTCATCTGCATCATCTGATCTTTCTTTTACACTATCCGGAAAGACTTTTTCTGTTTCTTGTTCTGCCAATTCATTTTCTTCTATAATCTGCTGTTCACTGAATTCTTCCCGCTTTTTGATAATCTCTTCTTCGGGCGTATCATCATTTATAATCACATCCCCTGCCAATACGTCTTGCTCTATAACGGAAGCTGTGCGTTTACTGAAAATCTCTCCAATAATTTTATTCTTATTAATTTCTTCGTGCGCGATATCTTCTCCGGAGAGTTCAGACACCACCGAATCAGTGGCACCGTGCTGCTTTAACTTGTTTGCATACTCATGCATTCCTGCCCTTTCAAAAGATTCAATCGCGTCCTGCACTTTATCAAGTTTTAATAATGCCCTGCCAAGGAGCTTGTTTGCTGTTTTATTGCCTGACTCTTTATTTATCACAAACTCAAATTCTTTGATCGCTTTTTCTGCCTGGTTATTCTTGAGATACGCGACACCAAGGTTTGTATGTAATGTCGTTGTTTGAGGATAACGTGTTATGAGTTCTTCATATAGTTTAACTGCTTTATCATATTGTTCAAGTTTAAGCATAACTATTGCAAGCAGGTTTAAAGCCCTATCATCCATTGGACTCGCATCAAGTACATGCTCAATTTCATCTTTCGCATCAACGTAATTACCTTCTGCTATATACCTCTTTGCATTGGTAAGCTGACTATCCGTTGAATTGTTAGTAGAAATCTTTTTTATTTTTGCCATTCATCACCTTTTTATATATCCCTTCATTTTAAAGAAGGTTTTTAAAACCTTTGCTACGTACCACTGGGTTTCAGGGTATGGAGGAATGCCTTTATATTTAAGTACAGCCTGTTCGCCTGCATTATATGCTGCTATTGCCTTTACATAATCTCCATTAAATATGGTATAGAGATACTTAAAATATTCTACCCCTGCTTCTATGTTGTCTTTGGGTGAGTAAAGATTTTTTACATAAAACAATTCTGCTGTTGATGGTAATACCTGCATTAATCCAACAGCACCGGCAGAGGAAACAGCATCAGGCATATAATCACTTTCCACTTTTATCATTGCCATAATAAGCAAGGGATCTATATTGTACTTATCTGCTATAATCATAACCTCGTGCTTCAATTTATTCTCTGCTATTTGTTCATGATTATAGGAAGATAAATCCCTGAAAAGGAGTTTATACTTATTGTTGGTGGGAACATTTGTGAAATGCATAACGCCATTTCTGTCAACATAGCTGTATACAGCTGCCTTTGCATACCCTGTATATGGTATGATAGACAAAATAATTAAGAATAGTATTTTTTTCACACCATCTCCTAACTTGTGTATATTGAATTTATCCTGATATAATCATAAGTAAGGTCACACGTTTTTACATCAAACTCTTTATCTCCATAGCCTAAATCCACTATAAGCTGTATAGCTCTATTCTTCATTATATTTCTTGCTTTCATAAGTGCCTCATTATCAGCACCTCTTCCGCTATTAAAGACTATCTGCTTGCCAATCCATACCCTTAATTTATCCTCTGTTACATAATGGCATGAGGCTCCTACCGTGGCTATAATCCTGCCCCAGTTAGGGTCTTCACCAAAAAAAGCGGTTTTTATAAGAGGCGAATTGGCAAGTTTGTATGCTACATTTTTTGCATCATCTATTGTTTTCGCACCTTTTACATAAATCTCTATTACCTTTTTTGCGCCCTCTCCGTCTCTTACCATTTTGTCTGAAAGTTCTTTTGATAGATCTATAAATGCCTGTTCAAATGCTGTATAATTCTTACCGTCTTCGATTACCTCGTTTTCTGCAAGCCCATTTGCAAGAATCAATACAGAATCATTCGTACTCATTTCTCCATCTATCGTTATTCTATTAAACGATAGATCCACGGCACTCTGTAATGCACGCTTTAGTGCTGTTGAAGAAATGTTTGCATCCGATGTGAAAAATGTAAGCATAGTTGCAAGATGAGGTTGAATCATGCCTGATCCTTTTACAAACCCTGTCAGCGTAACATCTTTACCCGATATTCTTAACTTTCTTGAACCATATTTTGGAACAGTGTCTGTTGTCATTACTGCCTTAACAGCATCCATGAATCCTTGCCTGGATAGATCGTTAATAAGTATACTTACCTGAGCCTTAACCTTATCCACCGGCATCCTTTTACCTATCACACCTGTTGATGCGGCGAGAAGTTCATCCGGTTTTATCTTCAAACCGTTTGCATATGTATTTATAATATCGTTTACATCCTTTAAACCATCCTCACCTGTGGCAGCATTTGCAACACCACTGTTGGCGAGTATAGCCCTTTTCTTACCCTTTTTCAGCTGATTTATCGAGTAGATTACAGGAGCTGCTTTTATTGCATTAGTAGTAAAAAGTCCTGCAGCAATTGCCGGAACCTCAGAATATATAAGGGCTAAATCCTTTTTACCCTCTGGTTTTATTCCGCAGCTTACACCTGAATACAAAAAACCTTTTGGTAATGACAGTGCCATATCTATCCTTCCTTAATAACTATACATGTATTTTTTTAATAAGGCATAATCCATGCTGTCCGTTCCTGTTCAGTTTGAGATCTCTGCTTAGCACATACACCATAGCATGCCTGTATCTGTATTAGCACAGATACATCAAATCTCATAGCACTTTGTAAGCTCTTCACTATGCCTCCTCAACAGGTACAAACCAAAAATCACCTGTGTCACCGTTGCGATTATCTTTAAACTTTATTTTAAGCTTCATACCTACCCTTGCATTGTTAATATCTTTAAAAAAAATATTCTGCATCAACAGGGTATCTGCACCATCTACTCTAACGAACGCACACACATAAGGTGTTTTATCAAAGAAGATTGATGTGCCATAGTAAACAACCGTATACGTTGCGATTTCTGCCGTATCTCCAAGCTCAACCCATTCTGTAGATGCATAGCATTCATTACAATGTACCCTCGGCGGAAGCCATACCTTGCCGCATTTTGTGCATTTTGATCCAAATAATTTTTGATTATCCCTTATTTCTCTAAAAAACCTTGATATCCCGCCATAGCTGTATTTGTATGTTATGTCCATAATATCAGGGACTTCAAGAGGCGTATCTATAGACGGATTCCCGTCTATCTCTTCTTTAAAAGCTTTTTCAATAAGCTCTTTTGGAACTTTAATCTTTTTTGACGCCTCTTCTACCCATTTTTCTTTATTTTTTATCATCTTACTACCTTCTCATTGTTCTTTTTTGTAACAGGTGTTTGACTCTTGGAATCCTTCTTTGCCTTGACCTTAATTTTATCAATCCTTTCTACAATAAGAGCCGCTGTCCATGCTGTTGCAGGACCGCCAATACTTTGCACAATCCCTTTGCGCGCATTTTTTACCTGTCTTTTTTCTGCCCTGCCCTGAACCTGCAATGCCGCTTCCCCTGTCTGCATAACGCCTGTTGCCCCGACCGCGTGCCCGCATCCAATCAACCCGCCGCTTGGATTTACAGGCAGTTCCCCACCCATTTCAACAACCCCGTCTTCGATTAATTTTCCACCCTCACCTGGTTTACAAAAATTGAATGCCTCATAAGAGAGTATCTCTGCACCCGTGAATGCATCATGAAGTTCAGCAAAATCCAGGTCCTTTCTCGGGTTCCTTATGCCGGCCATCTTATAAGCATCTTTCCCGGCATATACGCTTGATGTGAATACGGTGATGTCATGCCGTTCCCCGGCATAAGCCTTATCAAGTGAAAGCCCTACGCCTGTTATCCATGCAGGATTATCTGTTAATTCTTTAGCCTTGTCCTCTGAGGCAAGAATAACGGCTGATGCACCTTCTGAGTACAGACAGTTATCATAAAACTTGAACGGATATGTGATCATCTTTGAATTAAGAACATCATCTATTGTAAGCAGCTTTGGACTTTGAGCTATTGAGTTGTTCATTGCATTCTTATGATTTTTAACAGAAACCATTGCCATCTGCTTTTCTGTTGGTGTGCCATACTTATTCATATGCGCAACAAGAGGCAGAGCATAAGATGCCGCAGCCGTTATGCCCATCGGTGTTTCAAATGTCATATCCCCTGAAAATAATATTGCTTTCAATACCTCCGGCGTTGAATGTCCTAGAACATAGTTATAGTTGTCCGTTGCCTTTTCTACGCCAAGGACCATGACGCTATCATACAAACCGGATGCTATCCACGACCATGCAACAAACACAGCTGCTCCGCCTGTTGCCCCGCCTGTTGCTACCCTTACCGATGGTTTAAGCCCCATGCCTATGTAGTTATGTATATACACATCAGGCATTAACTGTCTTTCAAAAAACTCGTTATAAATACCATACACCACACCGCCGATCTCTTTTTTGTCTATACCGGCGTCCTCAAGTGCCAGCTTTGCCGCATCATAGGCAAGCTCATAGTATGTTTTCTCAATCCATCTTGCCCTGAACTGCGTGGTCCCGAATCCAACAATAGCAACCTTCTTCATATAGACACCTCTATAGGTTTTCTTTATAGCATATTTATATATTTTATCCAGTTTTTTATTTTCCACATTACTGTGACAAAGGCATACGCGGAATGCGGAATCCGGTTTCATAATACGATAAAATGTGGTATTCGTTCTATCAATAAGTTCACCGGTCACTTATCTTTAATGTTTGCTCATGCCTTAATGAATCCAGGCAGCTGTCATGGCAGAGCAACAAATTGTTGCTCCCTTTTTTAAATGTATGACAGCCTTGTGAGTGAACTGAAATGTTAATCAAGCCGTTTACTGTTATGCCCTCGCACCTGAGGACACCAATGCCCGCTTTTCTCGTAAACGCCATCGCATGCTCGATGTCTGCATAAAATTCGTGGCTGCCCATGATCGCAAACTTTCCGTACACCGGATTGATTGATTTTTATCATGCCGGCAATTTGGACGTTTTTATCTTGATCTTCTCGGGACCAATACCATTTCGTCCTGCCCGGGCTTGCCTATATCAATAAGGCCGAAATACACTGTAAGACCCGGCATACCAAGTATTCCGAGTGCAAAGGTGATCGGGGCCGCATCAGATTCGAGCTTCCTCAGCTCCCTGATGCCATCTTCTTGTAAGAATGCATAATCATTCTATCAAATTACCCGGGAGTTTTCTATAAAAAAGTTCTTTTTGTTTAGTAGCCTAGTGAATATGTCAGTCTGTCATATGTGCTTAACTACAAAACGAAGTCAACAGCTCTGCCTGTCCGTTACCGGGAAGTCCATACTTGACGGGACAGATTATTCAAGTAATTTTCCGGTTAATGAGAAAAGAATGGCTTTGTTTTCGATACAGATACCATTATGGACCGGCGAATAAGAGCGGGAGCATGTGGTTTTTTAAAATTAACTTGACAAAATACTCATATCACCATAAATGGTAATCACTTTTTAGTGTCAGGGAATCCGGTGAAATGCCGGAGCGGCCCCGCCACTGTAAGGGTGTTTTTGAAACTACATGCCACTGTTCCGCATGAGCGGTATGGGAAGGCAGTAGGGGCGTACCACAGTACGCCGTGCAATGAACCCGAGCCAGGAAACCTGCTAAAAAGAATTTTATAGACCTCTCTTCGTGGGAGAGACGAGGCAAACGTGAAAAGGTATTTTTACAGGCCCGTCCTTAAGAGAGGAGGGCTTTTTCTTTGTGCCTTTCTCTTTTTCGGACCAACATACGCAGCTGGCGAGTCGTTAACAATGCAGGAGGTTGTTGTTACAGGCGAAAGGGTACCGTCTGAATATGAACTTACCCCTTCATCCGTCTCCGTTATAACATCCACAGCCATGCAAAACAGTGCCACGCTGACGGACGCACTCTCGCATGTGCCGGATGTGACCATACCCCCGTACGGCTGGATGGGCGCACTATCCGGTATATCCATTCGCGGTGCGGACACGTCCCAGTCTGAGATCCTGCTCGACGGTATACGGCTGAACAACGTCGAATTGTCCGGGTTTGACCTGTCCACCTTTCCAATTTCCGGTATCTCTTCCATCGAGATCGTCAGGGGCGGTATGTCCAGCCTGTACGGGGAATCGGCAATGGGCGGCGTTGTCAATATTATGCCTGATGTGTTCCCCAAAAAAAACACCGTGGACCTAAAGGCCATGGCAGGCAGTTTCGACAGCTACCATATCGATGCAACCGCAAGGGTGAAATCCTGCGGCTGGACTATGCTCATTTCTCCGGGATATGAATCATCGAAGGGCGATTATCCGTATATTGACGATAACGGCATTTCCCACATCCGGCAGAACAATGACTACAGGGGTATATGGGTGCTTGCCGGGCTGGGGTTCAGCAAAGACAATAACAGGGCTTATTTCATAACGCACCTGTACGAAAGCGATAAGGGCGTACCCGGTGCGCTCGGCATGCCTTCGCCTCAGGCAAGGGAGTACGACAGCCATGGTATATATATCATGAGATACAGGTACGCCTCGGAGGCGGTGGCAGTGAAAGCCTCTTTGAGTCATGTGAATGAGGATTCAAGATATTTTGACAATGTTTATGTGCTGGAATCCAATCCGTCCAAATCAAATGATACGGACAACGAGGCAGGTGCAACGCTTATACTGCATCGCATACCGTTCAACACCCTCAGTATCAATGGAGACGGGCTGTTCCAGCAGGCGGTGTCATCGAACATCGGCAGACATACAAGGTATACAGGCAGTCTTGGCATTGAGGATATAGCAAAGCCGTTGGAATGGCTTGCAATAGTCGGCGACACCGCTTATCAGTCCATCTCCGATATCGGGGATGTCGCAACATACGGTATCGGCACGGCATTAAAGCCCGTATCATGGATGGCTGTTAAGATGCGCGTATCAACGGCATTTCAAGCCCCTTCGCTCGATGATCTTTATTGGCCGAATGCTGCCGGTGCGCAGGGCAATCCGGCGCTAAAGCCTGAAACAAAAATCGGCTACGAACTCGGGCTGCTTGTGTCTCCGCTCACAAACACAACGGTTGAGATAAACGGGTTTTATGACCGGTATCACAATCTGATCCAGTGGTCACCATCCATAAACAATGTTTGGATGCCTCAGAATATCTCGGGTGCCTTCATTAAAGGTATTGAACTGTCTTTTCATACAAGGCCTCTGCGACTACTGGCTGTGTCAGGTAACATGAGCGCGATGGACACGATCAATCTTTCAAACAGTCCGCCCGGATCGTACGGCAAGGAGCTGACATACAGGCCTGCCCTTCTTGCAAATGGGTCCGTAAAGATTGGCGAGGATAACAGATACATATCGGCTGGCATCGGTTATACCGGTGAACGCCAGGTAACGCCATCGAACAGCCAGCCGCTGCCCGGGTTCTACGATATCAATGCAATGCTGAGCTATAAGATAGGATACGTAAGGCCGTTTATAACATTTACCCAGTATTTCTCAGATTCATTCAATACACTGACGAGCTATCAGTATATTTCCGGCTATCCATTGCCGGGAAGGTACGTATGGGCGGGGATAGAATTCAAAATATAAAACTCAAAACTAAAGATTAAAAAAAGGAGAAAAAATGAAGAAATTGGAAGTCAAACTGGTTTTAGCGCTTGCATTCGGGGTAGTACTGCTCGGATTCACGGGGTGCGGGAAAACGAACTCAGGTTCGGGTAAGACAGTTGGTCTAATACCAAACAGCATGCTGCTTGATGGCAGCACTCTTTATGTTGTTAATAGCGGCGATTCCACAATTTCCGTGGATACTGTTACTGTGTCAGATAAAGAGCCTCATGTAATTGCTTTATCACAACCGGCAGGCAGTGTATACGGTTCACTTTATGCAATCTCTGTTACAGGGGGGACTGTTAATTCTCTATCATCCGGTGGAAACTCCTCAATCAATATAACGAACAAAGGGATTATTGCCTTACCTGTTGGCAGTTACCCGGAATATATGACGGTAACAACAGTGAGTGGTGTTAAAAAAGGCTATGTATCGTTGAATGGAACAAATCAGGTTGCTGTATTGAATTTGGATAAGAACACCGTGTCAGGGTACATAACCATTACCTCATACACAACATGGCCGTCTTCATTTCAGGCACACCCTTGGGGGATAGCAATGGTAAACGGCAAGGTTATGGTTGCGAACAATGGTGCTGATTATGCGGCTTACTCATACACGCAGCCTGCCATGGTAAGTGTTATAGAGCCATCTTCGGATACCTTGTTAACACCCGTCACCACAACAACCGGTATTAACCTGCAAGCAGTCGAGCCACTGGGGCAAACCGGCTTTGCCGTTATATCGAGCGGCAATTACAGTTCAATCGGCGGTTATGCGGAATTGTTCGATAAAGCCTTTACGGAAAAGGCAGCCGTACCGCTCAGCGGCAGCGGCGCGGGTATTGCCATCAGTACGACAGGTATGGGGTATGTGGCATCCGGGAGCATGGTTGGGTATGATGAGATCAATACCAATACAGGCATATTTATTACAACGACAGATCTGAGCAAGCAGATTTCCGGACTGACCGGGTTCAATTTAACGAGTATAGAATTTGCACCGGACGGTACCCTATGGGCAACGGACTGGCAGGACAATATGGTCTTTGAGATTGATCCAACAACAAACAAGATAATCAAAACATTCAAACTGACCGAACCTGCGCAGGATGTGGTGTTTGTGTATTGATTGATCATGCATGGTATTTTAATAATAGGCGGGGCACGAAGCGGTAAGAGCGCCTTTGCGATTTCTCAGGCACAGATGCTGCCTGGAAAAAAGGCGTTTATAGCAACGGCACTGGTAATTGATGATGAAATGAAGGAACGTATAGAGGCGCACAAAAGGCAGCGGAACAGCGTATGGGATACCTATGAAGAGCCTATAAGGGTTGCAAGGCTGGTCGAAGATTTGCAACATACGTATGATGTTCTATTGATCGACTGCCTCACCGTATGGCTTTCAAATGCGATGCATGAAGGTTTGGATGTTCTGCAAGAGATCGAAAAACTTGTAGGAGCCATCATCATCCACCGACAGGGCAAAGCCCTGCCGGTGCAGTATGCAGGAGATCCAGTACGTTTGGTGCAAAGGCTGGATAACAAGGACATTCATAGAGAAGAGGGGCAGGGTTACCCCGTGGCAGGTACAAGCCCTTCTCCAGCAGTATTTATCGTTTCCAATGAAGTCGGTATGGGTATAGTGCCGGCGAATACACTCGCACGCGCGTTCAGAGATTATCAAGGTCTGTTAAACCAGCGCATAGCGGGCATAGCGGACGAGGTGTATTTTATGGTTGCTGGAATACCGATGAAGATTAAATAAAATATAATAAAGGGAAGGAGATATTTTGATGTTTGACGAGACTTTAATAAATATTCAGAACATGGATACTTCACCTGTGCAACAGGCGCAGTCAAGGCTTGATAATCTTACAAAGCCTAAGGATAGCCTCGGAAGGCTTGAGGAGTTTGCAAAAAGGCTTGTAGCTATAACAGGAAACACAATGCCTGACGTAAACAAAAAAGTGATATTTACCTTTGCAGGTGATCACGGTGTTGCAGGAGAGGGTGTATCCGCTTTTCCAAAAGAGGTTACGCGGGAGATGGTTTTGAATTTTGTAAATGGCGGGGCTGCAATCAATGTACTCGCCCGGCATGCAGGGGCTGATGTGGTTGTCGTTGATATAGGGGTTGATTATGATTTTAACCCTGCCCTTACAAAGGGTGGAATAAAAGGGGGATTATTCATCTCGAACAAGGTCATGCATGGCACTAAGAACATTGCCAAAGGTCCTGCAATGACAAAAGAGCAAGCAGAACAATGTATCCAGGTCGGCATCGATCTTGCCAATGCTTATGCACAACAGGGTTACAAAATGTTTGGAACAGGTGACATGGGTATTGCAAATACAACACCGTCATCGGCTATTGCAGCGGTATTAACAGGAAGGTCTGTAACGGAAGTCACCGGCAGGGGCACGGGCATAGATGACAATGCGTTGAAACATAAGATTGATGTTATTGAGCAAGCTATTGCCATCAATAGGCCCGATCCAAAGGATCCGATTAATGTGCTTGCGAAGGTTGGTGGTGCTGAGATCGGCGGCATTGCTGGCTTAATACTTGGTTGTGCATCTCAAAAGAAGCCTGTTGTTATTGATGGTTTTATATCCACTGCAGGGGCATTAATAGCCTACTCAATTGAGCCAAAAACAAAGGATTATATGTTTGCAGCGCACAACTCGGTTGAAATCGGACATAAAGCAATGCTTGATAAAATGGGGCTACAACCCATTCTGGATCTTAACCTTCGACTTGGAGAGGGCACAGGCGCAGTGCTTGCCATGCCCCTCATAGAGGCAGGGCTGAACATATATAAAGAGATGGCAACCTTTGAACAAGCAGGGGTGTCTGAAAAGGAAGAAAAGATTTAAGACCATGCGTAAGCTCCTGATCGCATTCCAGTTTCTCACGATTTTACCGGTAAAAATAAGCGAGCATATCAGTGAGTATGATATTGCCGGCTCATCTATGTTCTTTCCTGTTGTTGGAGCATTTCAGGGGGCAGTCGCCGTTTTGCTTGCCGCCTTATTAAGGGATGTCTTTTGCGGTGACGTGGCATGCCATGCCACCGTTGAGATTATAAGCGTATTGGTGATTATGATCCTCATCATCACCAATAAAGGCTTACATTTTGACGGACTGGCAGACACCTTTGATGCGCTTGGTGTAGCACCAACCGGCACTATCACATCAGACATTGAGAAAAGATTATCTGCAATGAAGGACAGCAGGATAGGTTCAATCGGAGCAATCGGTATCGTGTTTACGATCCTGATTAAATTTGTTTTGTTGAACGCTTTATTTTTGACCGTTCCATGGGGTACGGTATATTTGCTACTTTTTATAATGCCCGTATTCTCAAAATGGGCAATGGTCCCTGCTCTGTATTATGGCACATCCGCACGGCAGGAAGGCATTGGCAGGATATTTATTGATTATGCAACATTAGCTCACCTTATAGCCTCAACAGTATTAGCAATGGGTTTGGCAGGTGTCGCATTGTACACGTACTCGATTTTTGACGATAGCTTGTTAAATAGGTTCCTGTTGTTCTTTGTTCTGTTCCTTATACTGTATGGATTCAGTATTGTGTCCATGCGACTATCCAAGAAACGATTTGGCGGGATAACCGGTGATATCTTAGGTGCAATAAGTGAATTATCAGAGGTGGTGTTCTTAATGGTGGTGGTATTATGGCTCAATCACTGATGATTCAAGGCACTGGCTCAGGTGTTGGAAAAAGTCTTCTTGTTACTGCACTGTGCAGGATTTTTAAGGATATGGGTATAGATGTGGCACCATTTAAGGCACAGAACATGGCATTGAATGCATATGTAACAAAAGAAGGCGGAGAGATAGGTGTTGCCCAGGCGCTTCAGGCTAGAGCAGCAAGGATAGAGCCTGAGATTGATATGAACCCAATATTATTAAAGCCTTCAGGTGAGGCAGGTGTTCAGATAGTTATTCATGGAAAGGTCCATTCAATAATGCAGGCAAAAGGGTATTATGGATTTAAAAATTATGCATTGGAAGCAGTCAGAAGCTCCTTTCAGAGGCTTTCTAAGAGCCACGAGCTAATCATTATAGAGGGTGCTGGCAGCCCTGCCGAGATAAATCTTATGAAGAATGATATAGTAAATATGGCAATGGCAAAATATGCAAATGCACCTGTTTTGTTAGTAGGGGACATTGATAAAGGCGGTGTATTTGCCTCATTTTATGGTACCATAAAGCTTCTTTGCAGAGATAGCAGGTATATAAAGGCATTCATCATAAACAAATTCAGGGGTGATTTAGGCTTACTCAAACCCGGTCTGAAAATGATAAAAACAAAAACCGGCAGGCCTGTTATCGGTGTAATCCCTTATGTAAGGGACCTGTATCTCCCTGAAGAGGATGGGACATCTATTAAAGAAATTTATGCAGGGGCGAGGACACATCGCACATTCCAAACAAAAGGGCAGGGAAATCCTGCCCCTACAAAATTCATTTCAAACATGGGCGTTCATGTTGCCGAGCATAAACCCCGCGCTTACGAGAAATTTGAGATACAAGATTCAATCAAGATCGTTGTGGTAAAGCTTTTATACATCTCAAACTTCACGGATTTCGAGCCCTTTTACTATGAACCCGATGTTGAGCTTATATATTCGAATAATCCATCGGATATATCGCAGGCGGATATAGTGATAATCCCGGGCACTAAAAATACAATGGATGATCTTACATTTTTGAAGCGCACAGGACTTACGGAAAGTATAAAGAAAGCTTATAAAAAAGATATTCAGATCATCGGTATATGCGGTGGATATCAGATGCTTGGGAAAAGGCTTCTGAACCCTTATAGTGTGGAAGGCAGGATTAAAACATTAGACGGGATTGGCATGCTGAATATCAAAACAGTGTTTCAAAAAGAGAAGATAACATCACAAGTGGAAGTTAAGATAGTTCAGGGGTCAGCGCTTGGAATCAAGGGTTTGGAAGATACAGGATTAAAGGGCTACGAAATCCATCATGGAGTAAGCAAAGGGGATATAGGGTTGTTCAGGTTAAAGAGGGTTTCGGGCGAGAACACAAAATCTATGGGGGGATTTGATACCCCGGACGGATCAAAAAATAAAAACTGTTTTGGCACTTACATCCATGGCATTTTTGATAATGATAAATTTAGAAGGGTAATCCTGAATAGCATAAGGACCAAAAAGGGCTTAAAGCCATTAAAACATATCTATAGCTATACTAAGACTCAAGATGAGACCATCGATCGTTTTACAGATACTGTAAAAATGCATCTTGATATGGAATTTATAAAAAGTCTCATACGGGTATGAATTCAGCCGCATAAAATTTGGGATGAATCAAATTAAAAAAGGAGGATAAACATGAAAACATTTAAAAAAGGTAAGAAGCAAATCCATAAAAAGGGTAAACCCGCCAAGGGTTTAATATCATATCGTAAGTCTTGCAATGTCAGTGGCACTGGTTTGTCACACTATATTTTAAAGTCCAACTGAGAACAGAGTTTTTACTAAATGATATTTAATTCAAAGGGCCATTTTATCAATACCGGTAATGGTCCCTCACTTTTGCCTGTTGATATCGGGCATAAAAACTATCTTGCTCTGGTAGATCCTGATACGGCGTTCTGGTTACTGGTAAAACGCAATAGGCTTGCAGATGTCCTGAGTGATGCCAGCTATAGAAAGGCGTATATCGGGAAGTTGGACGAGTTTAGAAAAGAAATGGAAGCCCTGCGTTTTACCCGGAGGCCGTCTGCCGTATACTTTAACCCGACTGAAAAATGCAATCTCAATTGTTCATACTGCTATATTCCTGGAAACATGAGACGCAATGGGCACAGCATGTCGTCAAAAGAGCTTTTTGAGGCTTTAGAACAACTTAAAAGCTATTTCAGCAGAACTCTGCCAACAGGAACCTTTCCACAGATTATCTTTCATGGTGCTGAACCACTGCTCAACCGTGAGGCTGTTTTTGCCGGTATAGATAAGTACGGTAAAGACTTCCAGTTTGGCATCCAAACCAATGCAACATTTTTGGATGAGCAGACCGTAGAATTTTTAACCTCCAGGAATGTAAGTATTGGTATGTCTCTTGATGGCCCAACATCTGCCGTCGACAGCCGCACGCGACATAACTGGAGTGGAGAGAGCACCTATAAAAAGACAGCCGAAGCAATGGAGCGTTTAAAGGGGTACACCAGCTGGAATATTATAAGTACCATTACCCGTGAAAATATGCATCACCTGGTAAGTCTCGCGGAATTTTTTCATAGCCATGAGGTGCCGGGCTGCATGCTGAACATCGTGCGCGGTACTATGCCGTCGTCAAGGGAAGTCAAACCTTCCGATGCCGATGCTGTGAAGCATTATCTTGCTGCGATGGATCGCACATACAAGCTTTATCAGAAGACCGGCAAAAAACTTGTAGTTTCCAACTTTGCAAATGTCCTGCTTGCGATTATTGCGCCTACCGCACGGCGTCTTATGTGCGATATTTCCCCCTGTGGTGGTGGAAGGTTTTTTTTCGCCCTTTCGGCAAATGGAGATCTGTTTCCGTGCAGTGAATTCGTCGGATTGCCGGCATTTAAAGGCGGTAATATTTTTAAAGACGATATTGAGGATGTACTCGTGAGCAGTCCTTTTAGTATAGTTGCCGGCCGGAAAGTAGAAGATATAGAGCCGTGCAGCCGTTGTGCAATACGCAATTTCTGTGGTGCGCCGTGTCCTGCAGAGGTCCATGCAATGCATGGTAGAATGGATAAAACCGGGGCTTTTTGCGAGTTCTATGAAGAACAAACCCGCTACGCCTTCAGGGTTATTGCAGATGGCAGACAGGATGCTTTCCTCTGGGATGATTGGGATAAAGGAACAAAAGATACATTTACTCTCAATCATTCTCATAAACCTCATTACTTGTAAACCTCTATGTTTAGCATTTCACCTTTCATAATGATGCTTGCATATCTCCTTGACCTTGTGATTGGGGACCCGGTATGGCTGCCGCATCCAGTGAGAATGATTGGGAAGACAATCCTAAAGGTAGAAACCCTATTGAGGAGGTATGCCAAGACACCGTTTGCACAAAAGCTCGCGGGCATAGTTCTTGTTATCATAATAGTCCTGCCTGCATCCATCATAACAGCCTTTATAACCAGCCTTGTATATCATCTCCACAATAAGTCCCTGATAGTTATGTGTAATATTTCGCTTGTGTATCTCATATCCGCTACGATTGCAGGAAAAGAATTAATAAATGAAGGTAAAAAGGTTATCGGAGCTGTTAAAGATGGTAAACTTGATACAGCAAGAAGCAGATTAAGCAGGCTTGTTGCCAGGGATACTGAAACACTATCTCAGAGAAAGATACTTATGGCAACAATAGAAACCCTATCAGAGAACTTGTCGGACGGAATCATAGCACCTATGTTTTATCTTGCTATGGGAGGCTTGCCCTTTGCAATTGGATACAAGGCAATAAATACACTTGACTCCATGGTCGGGTATAAAAACGAAAGGTACATCCATTTCGGACATGCCTCTGCAAGAATAGATGACATAGCAAACTTCATACCTGCAAGAATAACAGGCATGCTTATTGTTATTACATCGATGATCGTGTATGGCTGGTCGACAGCGGTTAACGCTTTTCGTACAATGCTCCATGATGGGAAAAAGCATCCAAGTCCGAATGCAGGCATACCGGAGTCTGCAATAGCAGGCGCACTTGGTGTAATGCTTGGTGGTACATCCGCATACAATGGTATATCTGTTGAAAAGCCTTATATTGGAACGGATACAAACAATGATTACCTGCTGCAATCCGGAAAGGCTATAAGCATTGTCAGGTTCGCCTATTTTATTGGTTTCTGCATAACAACAGCCGGTTTATTTATAAGGAAGCTTTTATGAAACCCTCGGCATTACATGGTGGTAATATATTCAGGGCAAGTGAAGAATTGGGGGTTCCTGAAGACAAAATAATGGATTTTAGTGCATCTATAAATCCACTTGGAATGCCAAAGGGTGTTATCATAGAGATTGATCGCAACCTTAAATATCTTTCTCATTATCCTGATACCGATGCAAAGGCACTCAGGCTTGAGATTGCAAAATACCACAATATAGATCCAAAACATATTATCTGTGGTAATGGCAGCACAGAACTTATATACCTTATCATAAGGGCACTACAGCCTAAGAGGGTACTTATTCCGGTGCCGACATTCTCTGAGTATGATAGGGCATGCAAGAGTTATGGGGCAAGTGTTTTAAACTATGGGTTAAAAAAAGAGAATAACTTTGATATAAACGTGGATGAATTTATAGACGTAATGAGTGGAAAAGGTGAATTATGCGACATGGTATTTTTATGCAATCCCAATAACCCAACAGGAAGGCTTATTCAAAAAAAAGATGTTTTGAGGATTGCTGCTGCTGCAAAGGCATTAAAGTCTTATCTGATTGTTGATGAGGCATTTATTGATTTTGTCCCGGATGCATCTGTAATCCATGAGGTTGAGAAAAATCCTTATCTGATCATGATAAGATCCATGACAAAGTTTTATGCATTGGCTGGTTTAAGGCTTGGTTATGGCATATTCCCATTAAAGATTATAGATGTTATCAAGCAACATAAAGAACCTTGGACAATAAATACACTTGCACAAATGGCAGGTATAGCCGCACTGAGGGATTCTTTATATAAAAATGCCACTTATATATTGATTGATATTGAAAAGCAATTCCTTGTAAGCAATTTTAGTAAGTCTGGTATAAGGTTTTTACATTCTTATGCCAATTTTTATCTGTTGAAACTATCAAATGCAGATCAACTATATGATGATTTAAGGGAGAAAGGAATGCTTGTCAGGCTATGCTCTGATTTCAAAGGACTTGATAAGACTTACATTAGGGTTGCAGTAAGAACAAGGGAAGAGAACGTGCGTCTGCTATCTGCCTTAGTGCCGCACAGAAATATCTCTTTAGATAGAGACTGATCATACATATGCAAACGACATTTTATACTATCTTTTTACAGAAGGGAATTTTATGCACGGCATGGTAATAGCAGGTACACATAGTGGTTGTGGCAAAACAACAGTAACACTTGGGCTGCTGTGTGCATTAAAGAAAAAAGGGCTAAAAATTCAATCGTTCAAGGTTGGACCTGATTTTATAGATACCGGTTTACATACATTTGTTACAGGCATACCATCACGGAATCTTGATCTCTGGATGTGCGGTGAGCAGGGTATCAAAGAATGTTTTTCTAAACATACTGCAGATGTTGATATTGCAGTAGTGGAAGGCGTTATGGGCATGTATGACGGGGATTTCAATACGGCAGATCTTGCAGTGCTTCTTAACCTGCCTGTTGTATTGGTTGTCGATGCTTATGGAATGGCCGAGAGCGCCGGTGCAATTGTAAGTGGGTTTGCAGAATATAGTAGAGTAAAGACCGTTGAATTGAAAAAAACTGCAATAGCAGGTGTAATATTTAATCGTGTATCATCTGAGATGCATTTCAACATGCTCAAACATGCTGTAAGGGATGTACCTGTTTTAGGTTATCTGCCAAAAAATGATGACTTTAAAATCCATGAGAGACACCTCGGGCTTATACCGGCACAGGAAAATCCCATTACACAGCAAAACATAGATAAACTTGGGGAGACTGTGCTGGAATATATTGATATAGATGGTATAATTCAAGCTTCTGTTGTAGGAGCCGGGTTATCCCGCCACTACTCAAGTCACAAGATTCACCAGATAAAAGACAGGGGGGTTGAATCTTTATTGCCGCAATTCGAATCTCCCAATGCAAGTATTGAACCTAAAATCCGTATTGCCCTTGCGTATGATAAGGCATTTTGTTTTTACTATGCAGACAATCTAGATCTTTTAAGAGATGCCGGTGCAGAGATTATAAGATTCAGTCCCATGGTTGACGAACAAGTACCCGATGCTGATGTCCTGTATATAGGAGGCGGTTATCCGGAGGTGCACGCACATACACTATCAGAAAACAAATCAATGTTTGAATCCATAAGAGCATGGGTAGATGCTGATAAACCTGTTTATGCAGAGTGCGGCGGGATGATGTACCTATCAAAGGGAATCTACGATTTTGACAATAGGTTTCACAGGATGGTTGATGTAATGCCATTCGAGACTAAAATGGAAAGATCAAGGTTGCACCTGGGTTATAGAGAAATAATCCTGAAAGAAGATTGTATACTTGGCAAAAAGGACGATAGATTAAAAGGACAAGAGTTTCATTATTCTGAACGCATAAACATCACGCCGGGCGTATTAATCAGTACCTGTTATAAACTGGAACCAAATCATACCGAGGAAGGCTATTGTGTAAAGTGCATACTCGCAAGCTATATACATGTACATTTTTACTCTAACCCGAACATTGCATTACAGTTTATAAACTTTATAAAGAGAAGGATATGATATGTTAAAAAGGTTTATAGTTCTTACATTGTTCATTATTGCAGTTGTATGGCATGCCATACAACTGCATGCACAGGTTGTTACAAACATAGCCATCACTGATGATGCGGGTCGAAAGGTATTTATACGTATCCCTGTAAAAAGGGTCGTTACACTTGCTCCGTCAAACACGGATATTGTTTCTGCACTTGGCATGACATCCACTATTGTCGGTGCAAGCAATACGGATGATAATCCCCTTCCCAAAGACGTGAAAAGGGTTGGATTTATAAATCCATCAGTAGAAGAAATTGTTTCTTTGAACCCGCAGTTGGTTGTGGGAATTTACGGGGAGAATATGATATGTAACAGGCTTGAGCATTTAAATATCCCTTGCATAATTCTATCACCCGATACCATTGATGGGGTAATGCACGATATAAGACTTGCCGGCAGAATCTTTTCAACAAATGCTGCTGCATCCGTTATTGTAAATCAAATGAAACAACAAATAGACTGGATAGTTTCAAAGTTAAGCAGTTGCAAAACAACACCTCTTGTGTATTTTGAGATTGACGCATCTGATCCATCAAGGCCGTTTTCAGCAGGCAGTGGTAGTTTGATAGATACCCTTATAACAATGGCGCACGCAAAAAACATTGCACATAATACAATAGATCAGTGGCCCCAACTTTCAACAGAATATATTATATCGAAAAATCCCGATATCATCATACTTGCAGATGGACTTAATATAAATGCATTAAAACGGAGGCCAGGATGGCCAGAGATAAAGGCAATAAGGGAAAAAAGGGTTTATCATGTTAATCAAAACATTGTCTCAAGGCCGGGACCTAACATTATAAAGGGATTTTTAGATATTGCGAAGATAATACATCCGGGGGTTTTTAAGTAAAATATAATATATGCAAATTCTGCATAGCGTGTAAATATTTACAAATATACATTCCTGTACATTTACTAACTTATTGAAATCATTAATATTTTTTTTGTTTAAGTTGGCATATTTCGTGCTTTATTTGTATGTAAAAGGGATATTCAGATGATAAGAATACTAATAATTGATCATGATACAGCATTTGTTGATAAGATGGTATATTTGCTTAAATCAAGCAATGATGATCTTGAGCTATCGGTTGCTTATAATATAGAAGATGCGTTATCTGCGTCTGAAAAACAGATATTTGATATTGTTGTTATTGATATCAGATTGCCTGAAATGAAGGAGCTTTCAATCATTGATATTATTAAGAAAAATTGCGATACAACAGCAGTTATTGCAACCTCATCTTGTGGAGCGACAAAAGATTGTATGGGAGTTGCTTTTAATCATGGTTCTATTTTCTATATTGAAAAACCATACAGTATGGAAAAGCTTGAGTATATGATTAATCTATCAAGTAAGAAAAGAAGGGCTACTCCAAATAAACCGGAACGATTTACAGCAAACAGTACTGATCTATTGCACTAATGTTCACTCATTATAAAACAATACAAAAGATGTAACGGAGCAGTGCGATCTCTTTAACAATTTTAACAGTATAAACGGTTTAAAACAAGCGGTCCATCCCCTGGAGGGGTACACCTTCCTCTTACAGGTTTCCATGTTTTTTTAGATGCACTATTTTAGTTAAATTTGTTTAATCTTGTTATATATAAAATCTGGTCTTATATTTAATGCTTTTATTACAGGGTAGCTTTCCCAGAATTCTATTATATTCACACACGCGTAATCTTGCTCTATCCTGAATAAATGTTCATAAGGTATACCTGTTAAATGGCACAGTATCACCCTGTTAACTCCGCCATGAGCAACAATAGCTATGTTACCAGAGCTATGCTGAGAAAGCACCTGATGCAGTACATTGATTACCCGTTCGCTAACCTCTTTTATGCTCTCCCCGCCAACAGGTCTATTCTTAAAAGGATTATTGGTCCATGCATTGAATGCCTCTGGATATTGCTGTTTAATACTATCAAATGTCATACCTTCCCACTTACCAAAGCTCATCTCCCTTAATTCTTTAAAAATAAAAGGCTTTATCCTGTAAGGTGCTGCAATAATCTCTGCACTATCAAATGCCCTTTTTAATGGAGATACATATATAGCATCCAGCAAAAGCCCTGATTCCATCTGCTGTTGTGTATCTTTTTCAGTATCAACAGATATCTTTGGCCGAAGAGTTTCTGGTTTATGTAACAATATCTTATTAAAAAATCTTGATACCACTTTTATCTGTTCAATACCATTTTTTGATAAAACAACGTCTATGCTGCCGGTATATTTCCGGAATTCGCTTCCTTCGATCTCTCCATGTCTTATCAAGTATAATGTTAATGGCATATAATATCTTTGTGTTGATCCGTTTACATATTTTTTATTTGCTGTCTGATTTAATGTTTATTGTTTTAAATCTTTTTATATAGACATCAAGTATTGTAATAGCAGATGGAGTAATCCCGGAGATTCTTGATGCCTGACCAAGTGTTAATGGCTTGAATTTATTCAACTTTTCTTTAACTTCTGCTGATAAGCCCGGAATAATACTAAAATTAAATTCCTCTGGTATTTTTATATCTTCTATCTTTTTAAATCGTTCCATATACTCCAGCTCTCTTTTTATATAGCCGTCGTATTTTATAGCCACTTCTATGGAATCCTTTAATATCCAGCTTGCACCCGCTAATGATGGTTCTAATCCTTCAATATGTTTCATTGTAACATTAGGCATTTTAAGCAATTGATATAAGGTTATGGCCTCTCCCTTATCATTATACCCGGTTTGTTCAAATATAGCTTTTAATGGTTTTCCTGTTATCTTTTTTTGCTGTAGTGAGGTCATCGCTTCATTATATTGTTCCCTTTTTTCTACAAAATGCTTATAATCTGCGTCGCTTAAAAGCCCTATGTTTTTACCCATATCACTAAGCCGCATGTCCGCATTATCTTCTCTTAAAATAAGCCTGTACTCCGCCCTTGATGTAAACATCCTGTACGGCTCACTTGTTCCTTTTGTAACGAGATCATCTATAAGTACGCCAATATAAGCTTGCTGCCTTGTGATGATCAAAGGTTCTTTATCTAAAACCTGCAAACCCGCATTAATACCTGCAACAATACCCTGCGCAGCAGCTTCCTCATAACCTGAGGTGCCATTGATCTGTCCTGCATGATAAAGCCCTTTTACAAGTTTTGTTTCGAGTGTTGGATATAGCTGTGTAGGGTTAACAAAGTCATACTCTATTGCATACCCCGGCCTCATAATTTCTACCTGTTCAAGTCCTTTTATAGATCTGAGCATTTTTAATTGAATATCATAAGGCAGGCTTGTTGCCAGACCATTTGGATAGATTTCTTTTGTTTGGTAGCCCTCTGGCTCAAGAAATATCTGATGTCGTGGTTTGTCTTTAAATTTTACAACCTTATCTTCAACTGAAGGACAATACCTTGCCCCGGTACCCTTTATAATGCCCGTATATAGAGGAGAGCGATCCAGGCCGGATAAAATAAACGTATGCGTTTGTGCATTTGTGTACGTCATATAACATGAAACCTGCGGGTTTGTAATATACGCAGTTTTAAACGAAAACGGAATAGGCGGTTCATCCCCGGGCTGTTTTTCGAGCACTGAGAAATCTATGTTTTTTGCATCCAGTCTTGGGGTTGTTCCTGTTTTTAGTCTGCCTACCTCAAATCCAAGCTGTCTCAAACTGTCAGATATTCCTATTGAAGGAGGCTCTCCTGCCCTGCCTGCCGGGAAGCTTGTAAGCCCGATATGGATCAATCCATTTAAGAATGTTCCCGTTGTCAAGATAACTGTTTTTCCATAAAACACAAGCCCAATGGATGTTTCAACCCCTTTTATTCTACCCTGCTCTGTTATAAGCGAGATTACTGTTGCCTGTTTTAGATCAATGCCTTCCTGCTGTTCTATAATCGTTTTCATGTATGTTCTGTACATTACCCTGTCACACTGGCAGCGGTTCCCCCTTACTGCCGGGCCTTTGTTTGTGTTTAATCTTCTGAAGTGTATGCCGGCGTAATCCGATGCTATTGCCATCTCTCCACCAATCGCATCAATCTCACGAACAAGGTGACCCTTGGCCAATCCACCTATTGCAGGGTTGCAAGACATATAACCAACAGTATCAAGATTACCTGTAAGCAGTAACACCTTGCAGCCCATTTTTGCACCTGCCAGGGACGCCTCTATGCCTGCGTGGCCTGCGCCAACAACAATAACATCATAATATGTATCATAAATGATTTTTTTCATAAGTGTTTCACATGAAACATTTTAACCGTTGAATATGATTATAGATTATAGCACAGACCGTTTAATAATCAATCTTAAACTCAAAAATACAATAGGGAACCTTTTTATCCGTTTTTTTTAAATGTATTGTTTGGATTAACGAATATTACGCCCCTGTCATTACCACGAGAAGTTACATACAAACGCGTTAAATCTTTGACAAAAATGATAACATCAGGCTGTTTACCTTTTCTGGCGCTTCAAGACAGGTAAGATGAGCCGCATCCTTTACAACCTCTACCCTTGCCCCTTTTATCTTCGCTGCCATTTTTTTTGCCTCTTCAACCGTTGTAAAAATATCTTTCTCTCCTACTATGATCAAAACCGGACAGTCTATATTATGAAGCATTGACGTGGAATCCGATCTTTCCATCATACCCAGCGAGGCATTTGCTATTGCCCCTGGAGAAGTACGGGATATTCCATCTCTTACAGTATGCACAATATCGGGTCTTATCTTTATGGTCGATGGCGCAAACAACTTTTCTGTCCATTCATCTGCAATCTTATCCATCTCTCCGTTGCGCGCCCTTTGAGCCAGATTAATCCTTCCTTGTTTGCCTTGCTCAGAATCCACACCTGACCTTGTACCAAGCAGTATCATTGCCTTTACATATGACGGGAACATCCTGTAGAATGTAAAAATAATGTACCCGCCCATTGAAATACCTGCAAACACGGCATTTTCAATGCCGAGAGTATAAAGCAGTTCCTTCAGGTCATGAGCGAACAGTTCCATAAAGTATGTACCTTCGGTGATCCCCGACTTACCGAATCCTCTCAGGTCAGGGGCTATGACTCTTGCCTTCGTACTAAGGGTCTCTATCTGCAAATCCCAGATATCCCCTGACAGGGGAAAACCATGAATAAGCATTACAGGCACACCCCTGCCTTGATCCCGATAAAACATACTGAAGCCGTTTATCTCTTTATAGGTCTCACTGCTATGCATGCCACGTCATTCAAAATTCCGTATAATTCAATATCCGGAATTTTATTTTTATACCGCTTTCTTTAGTCCTTCTTCTCCAATATCCCTAAGTATTCTCAGTGCATCATCAATGTGCTTCTTAGGCATGAACTGGGATGAAAATATGTGTCTGATGATCCCTTTCTGGTCTATTATGTAAGTTACTCTGCCGGGTAACAAACCAAGGGTCTTTGGCACACCATAAAGCTTTCTTACTTTGCCTTCATTGTCGCTCAACAGAGTAAATGGCAGTTTGTAATGGGATGCGAAGCTTGTATGTGATTCTTTTGTGTCTGAACTGATACCGATCACCTCTGCACCTTCCTGCTTGAAAGCCTCGTAGCTGTCTCTGAAAGCACATGCCTCGGAAGTACACCCTGTTGTATAATCCCTGGGGTAGAAGTACAGCACAATGTTCTTTTTTCCGATGAGATCTTTAAGGTTAACCTTTTCGCCTGACTGTGACACAAGGGTGAAATCGGGGGCAGTATCGCCTATTTTTAGTTCCTTCTTTCCACTCGGTTTTTTTGAAGTCATATAGCACCTCTTTTTACCATAATTATATTATAATCATTGACAGGAAGATTTTGTACATTGTTGAGGCTGTGCCGCCATCTTTTTTCCCCACATGAAGAGTGAGAAGCAATTTTGCACATTGTGTCAAAACCTCTATACAATGGGGACAATACCTTGATTAATCTTATTGCCCCAGTCTTAATAGTATTTTTGGATCAATTCACATCGGAGATTTCAAGTATCCTGTCAATACGAAACGTTCTTGTTTCGTTACGCTCGTGGCAAAACGCCTCGATGCCCACATACTTCTTATCGAGATATGCCATCTCTCCTACAAAATGCGGCGTAATAACTCTTATGGATTTAATATCGTTATTTTTGAGGTAAACAATCTTAAGTTTTTTACCATCTTTAATGGCATTTTTTATTAGAGCTATCTTATCATCCATGGAGCAGAGGTTATCGGACAGCCTATACTGAAAATCCGTTACAAACTTTACCACCCTCCAGTCTATAAAGATGTGCTTCTTTTCTACAGGTTTTTTTAAAACTATTCCATCAAGGCTGGTACACCTGCTAAGTGCAACATATATCTGGCCTGTGCTAAAAGTTCCCCTTCCAATATCTATGACAACCCTTTCAAATGTCTTGCCCTGACTCTTATGAATAGTAACTGCCCATGCGAGCCTGAGAGGGTACTGTGTAAAAGATCCGACAACTTCGGATTCGATCTGTTTCTTATCCATATCGTACTGATAATTAAAAAGCTCCCACTTGTGAGGAACAACATCGACAATGTCCCCTGTTGAAAGCTCTACAGTTATAACATCGATGTTTTCAGGATCCACGGTTATATCAGTTATCTTACCAATGCTGCCGTTTACCCACATGCCGGATGGCTCGTTGTTGAGGAGCATTACCTGAGCTCCTGCCTTTAACCGGAGTTCCATCTGAGTTGGAAGGGTTTCATCTTTAAAGTCCCCTGTTAATTCTCCCAGGTAGGTTACGGGCTCATTTTTGAGCAGCGTAAGATGATCAAGATTGATCTTATTGGCTGCTTCATTTGTTGATGTAAGCCAGATGAAAAAATCCTTCATGCTGGGATCGAAATCGGGTTTATATCTGCGGTTTAATATTTTTAATCCTTCCTCCGTTATTGAGTTATTACGAATAGTATTAAGCAGGTTGATGAAAGACTCGTCCCTCTGGCGGTAAACCTTTTCAAGCTCTATAAACTCCATATCAATCTCTTTCATTGCCCGTGCCTCGAAGAAGAAGGGGCTGTCGTACTGATGTTTAAAAACCTCTTTCTCCCCCTCTTTTACAACAGGCGGAAGCTGGTATAAATCACCGATCAATATCATCTGAACGCCGCCAAACGGCTGGTTATGCTTGTTACCGTTGAACATAAGAAACTGAGCTATGCAATCCATAAGATCGGCGCGTACCATTGAAACCTCATCAATGACAATTGCATCCAATTCCCTGTAAATATTATTATGTGCTTTTTTAATTTTCTTTACGGATTGAAGAGTAACCCCGGGTTTGAACCTAAAAAATGAGTGTATCGTCTGTCCTTTTACATTCAGTGCAGCCACGCCTGTAGGAGCAAGTACTACAATGTTTTTCTTTGTATTGTTACGAAAATAATCGAGAAGTGTTGATTTGCCCGTACCTGCCCTGCCTGTTATAAAGGCGTGCTTCGAGGTATTTTCCATTATATCTAAAGCTTTTTGAAACTGTTCATTTAGCTCAATGGGCTTTTTATATATTGTCATTTTGCAATATTATTCTCTGTATTTTTTTGTTAAAATCACTTTCCAATACAAAATTCGGAAAAGATCTTATCAAGTATATCTTCCGGCGTAATCTCACCGGTTAGCTCACTAATTGCCATTATAGCACTATCAACCTCTTCTGCTATAATTTCAGGAAAAGCCTGTTGAGCAAGTAATTCAATTGCATTTCTTAGTGCCAATTCAGTGTGTTCCATTGCTTGTTTATGTCTTTCTCTGCTTATAACAAGATTACCCTCTATATCTGATTTTGTCTGATACAAAGAGATAGCACGTTCTAATTCATCCAGCCCCTGCTTTGTCTTTGCTGATATTGTAAATACCTGGTAAGGGCTGAATAGTGTTCTAATCCTTTTTATTTCTTCTATATCTTTACATACATCTATCTTATTAATAAGCACAATCACCTTCTGCATATCAATTCCTTGTATAACTAAAAGCTCTTCTTCTAAGGATACTTTTTTTAAAGGATCTATTACTATTGCATTAATATCTGCCTGTTTTATCAATGTTTTTGTCATCTCAATCCCCAACTTTTCAACAAGTTCCTCACTTTTTCTTAACCCGGCTGTATCTATCAATACAATCTTTTTACCCTGATAATTTATTGATTCCTGAATATAATCCCTTGTAGTGCCTGGATGTTCCGTGACAATCGCCCTACTCTCTCCTAACATAGCATTAAAGATACTGGATTTACCAACATTTGGCTTACCTATAAAAGCGACCTTTATTCCTTCTTTTATTATTTTTGCGTGTTCATAACTATTTAATATATAAGCAGTCTCGTCATGAGCTGCCTGTAATATGATGCCTAATTCTAAAACCCCTTTTGGCTTTACATCTTCTTCTGGAAAATCAATCATTACTTCAAGATGTGATTTTACCTGTAAAAGCTTTTCTTTAATCCCTAGAATATACTCTGATAAAAGCCCTTTCAGATGACTCATTGCCTGCTGTCTTGAAGCTTCTGTATCAGACTTTATAAGATCCAGTACTGCCTCTGCTTGTAAAAGGTCCATCTTGCCGTTTAAAAATGCCCTTCTTGTAAATTCACCTTTTTGGGCAGGTCTTGCTCCGGCTTGTATTACCTGTTTTAAAACTGCCTGCATAACGCCGGAACTGCCGTGCGTATATATTTCAGCCATGTTTTCACCGGTATAGGTCTTCGGGCTTTTCATATATGCAAGCATTACGTTATCTATTGTTTTGCCTGATGTATCATTTATATCACCATAATATAGTGAATGACTTTTAAAAGCTTTTACATGTTTTCTGGATTTAAATAAATTTTTTATAATGTGTAATGTAAGTTCCCCACTGATTCTAATTATACCGATTGCCCCTTCTCCAGATGGCGTAGCAATGGCTGTAATTGTATCGCTATTAAAAAAGTCTTTTTTTTTCATTAAAAAACAAAGCGGCCTTTCATATTTTTTATAATCTTCATTAATAAAAACTCATAATATTGACAATGTCAATATTTGGATAAAAATTGCTTGACAATGCCTATAAGGGGCATAATATAATTTATGTATAATTTATGATTATCTTTATTTTTCAATAAGTTATATGGCTTTCTACAAGTTGTGGTTATGGATAATACTTATACTATATATTGGTTTTAAAAAGATGAATTATAAATGTTTAAAAACACATAATACAGCTATATATCTAATTAAAAGATATAGCTTTTTTAGTTTTCCACAGGTGTGGAAAAAGTTGTGTGTAACATTTTTTGATTTATTCTTTGATCTCAATAAGTTACAAACTGAATTATATGTTAATGATAGGTGAACGTATGAAAACATGGGAAACTATAAAACAAACGCTTATAAATTTTTATAATGATTCAAGTGTTGATCCGTGGCTAAACACCTTAAATGTAATAAGTTTTGATAATAATTCTCTTATCATTAGTGTTCCTGATCAATTTTCTTATGATTGGATTAAAAACCATTTTTTAAATGATATAATCCGCGTAGTAAGAGATATTAATGGTAATGAAATAGAGGTATCTCTTATTTTAGAGGATGGAAAGACCGATGAAATAATTAATATTGCACCTATCAAAGATAATAAGTTTATAGACAAAGCAGCAGAGTTACGTGAAAAATATTCCTTGGAAAATTTTGTAGAAGGTGAATGCAATAAGTTTGCATTTGCTGCTGCACAGGCGGTGGCTAAGGGGCCGGGGCATACATACAATCCTCTGTTTATCTATGGTGGCGTTGGCCTTGGTAAAACTCATCTTGTGAATGCAATAGGGAATCACATAAAAAAAGAATATAAACTTTATGTTATATATGTATCTGCAGAAGCTTTTGTAAACGATCTCGTGCACCACTTAAAAACTAACAAGATGGATAGTTTTAGGGAAACATATAGAAATTGTGATGTACTGCTGATAGATGATATAGAGTTTATATCAAATAAAGAAAAAACGCAGGAGGAAATTTTTCATACATTTAATAAGCTCTATGAAGAAAAAAAACAAATCGTATTTACATCAGACAGATTGCCTAAAGAGATACCCGGTATAGAGGAAAGGCTTAGAAGTAGATTTGAAATGGGACTTATCGCCGATATCCAGGCTCCCGATGTTGAAACAAAGGTAGCTATAGTGAAGAAAAAAGCAGAACAAAATAACATTGATATAGATGATGATATAGCATTCTTTCTTGCTTATAACACATTATCCAACATTCGAGAACTTGAAGGATATTTAACAAGGCTGTCAGCTTATGCCTACCTTACTAAAACAAAATTAAATATAAACGTAGCCAAAGAGGTACTGGCAAGTGTTATTAAAAAGAAAGATAAATGGGTTACGATAGAAGATATACAAAAAGCTATATCTATATATTTTAAGATTAAAGTGTCTGATCTGAATTCCCAAAAGAGGATGAGATATATAGCGTATCCAAGACAAATAGCCATGTATTTGGCTAGAACTCTAACAAATGCATCATTTCCTGAGATAGGTACACAATTCGGGAATAAAGACCATTCTACAGTTATTCATTCTGTAAATAAAATAGATAACCTGTATAAAACTGATCAAAGTGTTAAAGATGTTATTGAAAAGATCAAAAAAGGACTTTAATAAAGTTATTTAAAACTTGTTGATAAGTATATTGTAATTATATATATGTAATTACAAACAGAAGTGTTAACACATTTTAAACTGAATTGTTTTAAAAATTTTTTATAAAAATTAAATAGATAAAAAATATGAGTAGATTTTTAACAAACTTACTACTATGATTATTATATATTATCAAATACTAGGAGATAGTTATGGAGTTTAGTATATTAAAAAAAGATTTTGTTTCCGCAATAAGTAAAGTGATCGGTGCAACAGAAAAAAAAGCAAGTATGCCGATATTATCCAATATTTTAATAAAAATAGAAAAAGATATTCTGACAATTATAGGAACAGATCTTGAAGTTACAATTATCACTAAAATTAAGTGTAATAATATAGTTTCAGAAGGAAAAACGGTAGTACCAGCTAAAAAAATATTTGATTTTGTAAAAGAACTGCCCGAGAGTGAAATTAATATAAAAATAGAAGATGGATTGATAAATATGGTTATAGGAAAGATATCAGGTAAATTAAAAGTTTTACAAGCAGAGGACTTTCCTATGATAGAAGAGTACAAAGACGGTTTTACAAAAATTGATAACAACACTATTATGAAGACCATAGATAAAACGATATATGCTGCCTCTACTGATGAGGTTAGATACAGTTTGAACGGTATATTTTTAGAAAAATATATAAATAAATTAAGATTTGTGGCTACGGATAGTCATAGAATGGCTTTGTGTGATTTAAAAGAAGTAAATAGTATAGAAGGTTTAACAAAAGGGGTTATAATACCAAGAAAAGGCTTATATGAAATGAGAAAAATAAACAGCGATAATGACGTTGAAATTGCTATTGATAAAAATAAAAATTTTATAGTAAGAATAGGTGATACTACAATACAGATGAGACTGTTGGATTATGATTTTCCTGATTATAAACCTGTTATACCAAAAGAAACAAAGGTTAATATAAAAATAAATAAAAATATTTTAGCATCAGCAATAAAGAGGGCTCAATCTATATATCAGGATAAAATAACAAGAATCATATTCAATGTTAATAATAAGACTCTTACCATAGAAAGTAGTGAGTCTGATACGGGTGAGGCAAAAGAAGAAATAGAGATAGACTACAATGGTGAACCTTTAACAATAGGCTTTAATGGAAGATATGTATTAGACTGCTTAAACACAATAGAAAGTGATTTTATAATAATTGGTTTGAATAATGATCAAAGTGTTGCAACAATTATACCGGAAGAAGATAAATTACATTATAACCTTATTATGCCTATGAGAATATAGGATAGTTTTATGTAAAAATAGAGTACAGCATTACTGAATATATCTAAGGTCCGGTTTTAGATGATTATGAGATTATATTAAGATACGCAATTTAAAAAAGTAACAAAAACCATCATCCACCCCAAAAGCGAAGCAGCCAAAAAATCCAAAAATTTAATGTGGTTACTTCTTCTCTTCCTGTTTTGGTACCTTGGATTTTGCAGTGGAGATACCAACGACTTTATATAACGGACAAAAGCTTATACTGGATGTTAAAATCGGTACAAACCCTATCAATCCGAGCCATCTCCACGAGCCATGTACCCAGAAGATCATTGAAAGAAGAAATAACCCGATTATCCATCTCACAACCTTGTCAACAGAACCAACATTTTGTTCCATATATATACCTCCTCGTTACTAATAGTATAGTGACAAATAAAAATGATTTCAAGTATTGACTGCGAAAATGCATTTTAAAATATAGAAGAATATGTTGTAAACAATAAAAATAGTTATGGCATGCCATTCGCGCAGAATTGATTATCTGACAAAGATAAAAGTGTTGATAGGCAAGAATAAAAATATAGTTGAAAATATAACCATTTATAATAAATATAGTAATTAACAGGAGGCCAAAAAATGGCAGAAAATAAAAAAAGTAAAATAATCGGCATTATAGGAGGGAGCGGTATGTATGAGATGGAGGGTATAAAAGGTGTTAAAGAAATACGATTAGAAACACCTTATGGGGATCCATCGGATGCCTACATTATAGGTGAATACAATGATGCAGAGTTTATATTTCTACCGCGTCACGGCAAAGGACATCGTATACTTCCATCAGAGATAAACTTCAGAGCAAATATTTATGGTATGAAGATGCTTGGAGTAGAATGGATAATATCTGTAAGTGCGGTAGGGAGTATGAAAGAGGATATAAAGCCGGGAGATATTGTTATACCGGATCAGTTTATAGATTTAACAAAAAAGAGAGAATCAACCTTTTTTGGTAATGGCATTGTCTCGAGTATTTCTATGGCAGACCCTGTATGCCCTGTTTTGTCGGGAGAGCTGTATAGCGCAGGCAAAAAGCTTGGTATAACAACACACAAGGGAGGTACATATGTATGTATTGAAGGACCGCAGTTTTCTTCAAGGGCGGAATCAAAGTTATACAGACAATGGGGTGTGGATATAATAGGAATGACAAATATGCCGGAGGCAAAACTCGCACGAGAGGCGGAGATTTGCTATGCAACGATCGCACTTGCAACAGACTATGATTGCTGGTATCAAGGTATGAAGGATGTTGAAGTGAATGAGATTGTTAAAACGATGCAAGAAAATATAGAAAAGGCGAAAAGTATTATAAAGGCAGTTATCCCTATAATTGATCATTCAAGGGTATGCTCATGTTCTCATGCACTCCGGGATAGCTTTATGACATCAACTTCACTCATCTCCGAAAAGATCAAAAAAGATTTAAAACCCATCATAGGAGATTATATAAAATGAAAAAAAATTTCATAAGAATATGTATATGGGCAAGTTTTATACTAACTTCATGTGCAGTTAACAGTACTACAGGCACAGTAGTAACGATTAATCAAAACAATCAAGATAGGTTTGAAGAGCAAAAGATGTTTACCGTAAACCTGATTCCGCCGGAAGGAGGTAAGTCTATCTGGGAAGGTAAGAAGTTAGAACCCCCTTACAGCAAACAGGTTTTACCTGGTAAGACATATAATGTTCAAGTAGAAACAGCGGATGGAGTTATATATGATGGCAGTATTAAGGTACTTGCAGATGGGGGTAGTATAGGGAAATATCCTGGTTATGATGTAAGACTTTTAAAATATATCAGAGGGATCATTAAACAAGAAAAACATATTTCTTTTTATCTAAACTCTCCGGCAGGCAGGCAGGTACTTTTGGTAACTTTTATATCGCATTAAATCAAAATAATACATATTAAACCGTAAATGGAAACACGGAATTATGAGCAGGGGCGGGTTAAATCCGTCCCTGCCAGCTAGTCAAATTCTACAGATACTCACTTCAGACTTTTGATATAAGCAATAATATCGTCGATCTCTATAGGACTGAGCTTACCTTTAAAAGAAGGCATGACATGTGCGGGAAAACCTTTTACATTATAATCGTCCGGATCAAGGATCTTGTTCTTTATAAATTTATCATCAACAACTATCTTTTCTTCTTTTCCACCTATGTTAACGAATTCTTTTTTACCATACAAACCCTTGTAAGATGGTCCCACAAGTGTAGTACCATTGGCAGTATGGCATGCTGTACAACCTTTTTCTTGAACAATCTGTAAACCTTTTGCAGCACTACCTTCTGCTACCTTTGCTCCCATAGCCTGAGAAACAACCGAAATTCCTGCTATAATCATTATAGCCATAAGCACTGTAAACTTTATTCTTTTTACCATATCATCCTCCTGATAACTAAAATATATGTGCTTCTTAAACCAACAGAGGTACATATAAAATTATTGTTCTTATAATACAAACTAAAACAAATATTCAAGTTTTATTGCAGTTACATCAAAATCAGACGGTGATATATTTGATGTTGGGACTTGAGCAAGTGCTGCATATTGTGCAACCCCTGGGTTATACTTCATAAAGAATGAATGTTCCAACAGTAAATTGACATTCTGGTATGGATACCATGATAGTCCTGCAACAAGAGATTGGACATCCATATCACTTACCTGAGAGGAGCTTGTTGAAAGATACTTTACATATGCCCCATAAGTTCTCTTGTAATAATAATCTGCCATAACACCCAGGCCGTTCCTGCTCACAGAGGTACCACTGTTCGAAAAACTGGTTCCGGAGTACTGATCTACTCCATAAAACTTACTATCATTCTCTGATTGATAAAGTACATAAAGTTCTGCAAGATTGTTGTTGGCAAGATACTGTGCCTGCAGGTCAACGCCATAGTTCGTATAATTATCAAGATAATTTGGATTTACCAGAGATGAAATAGGCTGAGTCATCCTCTCATTGCCAAAATATCCGAATCCGCCGATTTCTACATATACATTATTAAACTCAGGTAAGTAATAAGACACGCGAACACCGGGATCAACAGTGCTTGAGCCATTGAATACCCCGGTTCCAGCCACTCCTCCCTGAACATATCCGGTCAAGGTTTGATTTTTTGTAGGATGATATGCCCCTACACACGCGTAAAGGCCGCCATCAGTAAAGTCACCCCACATACCATATAATTCACCACCTTCTACAAATGCCGTGTTTGTATCAAGTAAGGTATTGTGTGTGCTCATGCCCATAAGTGTAGATGTTAATCCCCACATGCCAAATGTATTTGAAGGATCTGCCATACCAACCGTATCAACAGCTCTGAATCCATAGCTTAAAGTTTTCCCTGCAAATGTTGTATCTGATCCTACAAATGCAAGATCAAAGATACCTAAACCAAGGGTTCCGCCTTCATCATTAATACCTGTTAATTCAATTAATGTACCAATATGAGGACCAATCTTTCCTCCTACATATATACTGGAGTCAGCAAGCAGGTTAAGAACATCCGTATCTCCATACCCTGAAGGATATGAAACAAAGCCCTGTCCTCCTGTCGCGATACCTCTTGGAACAATGCCGTTGTTCCCGCCCTGCTGATTATTCCATCTGGCAACCAGTCTTGCCGACAGCATTGGAACCTTGTTGATTGCAAGTCCAGGCATGGATTTATCATCAGACTTTATCTGATCTACATAGTCTATCGTATAACCATGAAGTTTAAAATTCCTGCCAAATGGTGTTAGATGAGGGAAAACAGTGTGACACACATCACAGGCAAGACCTGTTTGTCTTGCAAAACTCGGTACTGCTTTGGCGTTTTTCGGTAAGCCGATCGTCATAACAAAGACCAACCCTGATAACACTATAACCGTTCCTAATTTACTTAAAACATTCTTTTTCATTAGCTCCTCCTTCTTAAGTTAAAAGATGACTGTTTTTATATGCTATTCAAAATTTGTGTCAACAATTTGGTTTACAATATGCTTCGTATCCGTGGCCGATATACAGGAGAGGTTATTTGTAGAAGAATATATAAAAAACAAAGTAATCAATTATATAATATTCAAATATCTATTGCTTAAAAATTCAAACAAGAATAAAAAAACAAAAGATAAAGAAAAACTTGACTTAATAGATTATATATAGACTTTACAATATAATATAAAAACTAATAAAGGAAGATTTTTTGTTATGAATATTAAAAGGTATATAATTGCAGGATTGTTTACTACACTTATTACAACGACAGTACACGCCGGGCAAAATGCCTGTATTACCTGCCACGAGTCTCTTGGTGGAACGATCGCCGCACCTGTTATACACTGGAAGGGCTCTATACACTCGCAAAACGGCGTAACATGTAATTCATGTCACGGTGGTAATCCTGATGTTAAAACAGGGAATATAAAATTTTTATCACCTGCTGAATTTAGTAATATACAGGCTCATGCAATGTCAAAAGCAAGCGGGTTTATTGGTATACCATCAGGCAAAACGATGTTTGATATGTGTGGGAAATGTCATACGGATTCAGTAAATATGTATGCCAACAGTATAATGGGTGTCGCATATTTAGAAAATAAAGGCGGTCCATCATGCGCAACCTGTCATAATAGCCATGATAATGTTATTCCTGCTGTGCCGAAGGTATGTGAGCAATGCCATAAAGATATAACGGGTTTTGATCAGATATCCCCTATGAATGTTTCCGATGCAACAATTCATGACCTTTCTATGCTAAGGATACATATCGAACAAAAGAAGGTGGAGGGTAATAAGCTGCCCATATTCAGCAAGGAGCTCGCTTCATTTCAGATCGGATTTGTAGCATGGGGAGCAGTGCTTTTACTGTTGATAGTCTCGTTCATCATCTATATCGTACTCGAGAAGAGGAGTTAATATGTCATTTGAGATCATTCACGAAAATAAACCATCATACTCTAAACCGGCAGGTGTTGTAATTGTATTCTTATCCCTCCTGCTTCTTGTTATGGCTGTTTTTTTTGCTTATCTGTTTATATCGGGCAAGGGTACCGACTATATAATGGGTACTATTCTTGCTTTTGAATTCTTAATCTCGGGTATACTGCTGATTCTTTTTGCTAAATATTTTATTTCATTTAGGCACGTGGCAGAAGATCGTAAGGAGGAATTCTTATGGTAGATAACCATACAAATGATCCATTTGGCGACGGTAACAAAGGAATAACACGCAGGAAGTTTATTCTTAGTATAATACTTGTAGCAATAGCCGGTGCATTCGGATCCATATTATCATTGCTTAAGGTTTTGTCACCTTCAAAAAAAGGTGCCGGATATGTATCAACCATAGTTTCGGGTGATAAGCTTTTATACGCGTCCGGGAATCAAGTTGGTTCTGTAATAAAAGCTTCTGCCATGGGGGTTGGGGACGCTGTGCTTGCATATCCTATTGGTAAAACATCTAACCCGGCAAACCTTGTGCAGCTGATTAAATTAGAGGAAAAAGATTTTCAGCCTCCAACGGATATTAAGTTTACAGACAAGGGGTTTGTCGCGTACAGTGCAATATGTACACATCTTGGATGCACAGTTTCATGGGTTAACAATAAAAATGCGCCTACGCACTCTTACTCAGAGTGTTTTTGTCATAACAGTATTTTTAATCCGGAAAAGGGTGCAAAGGTTATTGGCGGTCCTGCACCTGTGCCGCTTGCACAAATAGGCATAAGGGTTGATAGCGATGATTCTTTAGTTTTTACTAGCGGTTTTAATGGTCCAATAGGACCACAGGTATAAAAAAATAATGAGGTAACTGATATGCTTTTTGATTGGTTTGAACAAAGACTGGAACTTAAAAAATTTAAAGAAAAATATTTAACAAAAACTTTTCCAACGCATCCTACATTTCTATTGGGAGAGATAGCTCTTTTTTCTTTTATAACCCTGGTTATAACAGGCATATTTCTCGGGTTCCTTTATGAGCCATCAACGAAGCTTACACCGCTTTTTAGTGCCATGGTTCCGGCAGCATATGCGAGTGTTGTTAAAATAGATCTTATTCCTCTCGGCATGATCATAAGGCGCATACATCACTGGTCTGCAATGATTATGATAGCCTCTATTTTAGCACACTTATTAAGGGTTTATTTTACTTCCGCTTATAGGAAACCGCGAGAGATAAACTGGTTTATAGGACTTGCATTATTTGGTCTTTCGCTCTTTGCTGCATTTACAGGCTATCTCCTGCCATACAGCAATTTCTCTGTAACGGCTACATCTATTGGCTATTATATAGCCAAGTCGGTACCATGGATTGGAGGCTGGGTATCAAGATTGGTATTTGCAGGAGAATTCCCTTCTGATGCAACTGTCCCAAGGTTCTTCTTTTTACACGTCATGCTTATCCCCATACTTCTTTTAAGCCTTATAGGTTTGCACATGATGATCCTCGTAAAACAAAAGCATACAGAACCTCTTGCAAATAAATCCAAGAAAGAGGCAGAAAACGGTAAAAGACTTATTGGTATCCCAATCTGGCCTGAGCAAACCATCATCAGTGTATCTTTTTATTTCTTTTTACTGTTTATAATTATACTGATTGCGACCAACATACCTCTTAATCCTATAGAGGCATACGGCCCTCCTTCACCGGGAACGCCGGTTATGAGACCAGATTGGTATTTCTTAATGATCTATGGATTTTTAAAACTGATTCCGGGAGATTTGTCTTTTAGTATTCTCGGCGGCAAGTTCACACCGGAAACGATCGGCGGTGTACTATTTCCTTCTGTGCTAATATTGGCCATTATCCTTATTCCTTTTCTTGACAGAGCTAAAGAGCCTGTAAGCTACATAGAAAATCCATTACATAGGCCATTTATGACTTCAATAGGACTTACAGGAATTACTTTTACATCAATGCTTGTAGTTGCAGGTTATATCGATGTGCTTCATATAAAGCCAAAAGCTATGCTTATATTGTTAGCAGTTACAAGTGTTTCAATGTGGGTAATCTCTTATTTCCTTTTAAGGTTTTACAATAATAGAAGAAATAACGGAGGGAACAATGTTAAATAAACCCAATATAGGTCTATTTGTTCTATTAAGTATATGTGTGTCTTTATCAAACGCGGGCTACGCTTCACAGAACAATAATGCTCATGTAAAAAATACATGCGTTATATGCCACTCTAAAATATCGGGCGAAACCTTTGTAGGAATCAAATCGCACTCATGGGAGAATTCTATTCATCAAGAACACGGTATAACCTGTAATCAATGCCATGGTGGAAACCCGAAGGCAATTACAACCGCAAAGGCACATATTGGTGTATTAGGTTCAAGCAATCCGGATAGCGGTGTGTATTATAAGAATATCCCAAAGACATGCGGCAGATGTCATAATAAAGAACTTTACAAGTATACGGAAAGCAATCATTTTAAAAAGCTTGAAGCAACTGGACAGGGGCCTAATTGTGTAACATGTCATGGTTCTATGGTAACAACAATATTAACGCCGGACGATATGGCAAACGTATGTGATAAATGTCATAACACAAGGATTGGTGTTTTTCCCTATATCCCCGAGAAGGCAAAGGCTGTCCTGATGTTGCTTGATACAGAAGGATCCCTTATCGCCGCAGATGAAAAGATATACAGCAGCAGTAAAGAAGATATGCAGATATTGCAAAAAGCGAAGAGCCAGTTTTCTAATGCGAAACTCGAATGGCATGCATTTGACCTGGATAAAATAACAAAATATCTTCAAAATACAGAAGAAATCCTAAAAGAGTTAAGCAAGCCTCCGGTACAAACAAGCCCGGTAAGCAAACAGCATAATAAATAATTTATTACGATTTCGGCGATGTTCGTGCATATATGCTTATGATAGAATAGTTTACTATCCTGCAGTATAGTTGATTTTGTGTGTAAAACAAAAATTGCAGTTCAATACAGTACCTCAGGGTAATATGTAACGATAGTTTCAAGTATCATAGGCTGGGCCCGGTGTTGAAAGAACAAAAAGGTTGCTCTATTGTATATGCGGATTGGCAACCGGGTTGACTTATACGCAATGTGCTATCATAATGCATTGCGGAGAGGTACCGAAGTGGTCATAACGGGCCCGCCTCGAAAGCGGGTATCCTGGGCAACCGGGAACGTGGGTTCGAATCCCACCCTCTCCGTTAATGAGGGATGGCACTGTTTAATCCAAAAAAAGTGCAGCAGGAAAGTTTGCCTTTTAATTTTTCAAATACATTATTCCGGCTGGCTTATTTTTACTTGAATTATCGGTGTTTTTATTCTATCCTCCTTAAAAGAGGTATTCTATGGCAGAACAGATTTCCGTATTTATAGAAAATATTGCAGGCAGACTGAAAGAGATTACCGCTTTACTGAAAAATGCTAACATTGATATAAAGGCTATAACAATAGCGGATGCGCCGGATTTTGGGGTTGTGAGGATGATCGTTGATAACACAAAAAAGGCATTGAGTCTGCTCAGAAGCGCAAAGTTTATAACAAGAACAACGGACGTTGTTGCAGTAAAGATCGAAAACAAGCCGGGCAGCCTGTTCAATGTGCTGAAAGTGCTTGAAAAATCGAACATCGATATAGAGTATCTTTACTCTTATACTGCAAGCCCACGTGAACATGCCATTCTCGTGTTCCGGTTTGATAATAATGAATCTGCCCAAAAGGCACTGTCGAATTCACAAATATCGATTTTATCTACAGAAGAACTGTTAAAATAAAAAGAGGAGGACTCTATGAAAAAATCCTTTCAAGATCGGGTCAGAGATCCTGAACCGGCAGGAAGCGTATTATGACTACAAACAAAGAGGGCATGATAAAATCCAAAGACGGTACAGAGATATTTTACAAATACATACTTACGGATAAGCCAAAGGCGTCCGTTTTCATTGTCCACGGACTTGGAGAGCACCTCGGCAGGTATGATAACGTAACAAACACACTGAAAGAGTATAACCTTTTCCTCCTGGATCTCAGGGGCCACGGCAAGTCTGGAGGCAAAAGGGGGCATGCTATGCGTTTTGATGAGTACCTCGATGATGTGGATGCACTCAGGAACGAGGTGAAGGGGCTTGTCCAGGGGAAAACATTCATTCTTGGCCACAGTATGGGAGGGCTCATCGTTTTGCGGTATGCCATCTACAGGCCGGAAGGCATTTCAGGCGTTGTATCTTCGGGACCGCTGCTCGGGGTAAACGTGAAGGTACCGAAGATTAAAGATGTGATCGGCAGGCTTGTCGCCAATCTTGCTCCGGGCCTGTCCATGAGCAACGAGATAGATACGAGTAAACTGTCTCACGATAAGGCTGTGGTCGATGCATACAACAACGACCCCCTTGTCCATGCAAAGGTCAGTGCACGATGGTATGTTGAAATGGTAAAGGCAATGGAGGATACAAACGCGAATGCAGGCAGATTGTCCATACCGTGCCTGATACTGCATGGCAGTGCCGATGCGCTCACAAACCCTGGATCGTCAAAGGAGTTTTTTGAAAAGGCCGGTTCCAAAGACAAAACGTACAAACTGTACGAGGGTTATTATCACGAGGTATATAACGAAGTCGAAAAGCAGAAGCCGCTTTCCGATATGGCGGAATGGCTGAACAAGAGAGCCCAGGAGTAACCATGTACAAATACAAAACCATTAAAGAACTGATATCTGGTCAGGCAAAAGCAAAGCCGGACAAGGTATTCATGTATTATAAGGATATGACAAAAACCCTGCGGGAGCTCGATGATATATCGAATAGAATAGGCAATGGCTTGCTTTCGCTCGGCGTTAAAAAGGGTGACAGGGTAACAATGCTTATACCGAACAGGCCCGAGTTTATCTATGCATGGTTCTCATTGATGAAGACAGGGGCTGTTATGGTACCGATCAATATCCAGTTCAAACCGGACGAAATAAAATACATTATCAATAATTCCGAAGCCGGCACGCTTATAACGACCGGTGCATTCCAGGATACGGTCACAAAGATACGGGGCGAACTGCCGCAGCTGCAGCATATCATCGTCATCGATCCAAAAGATAAGACAGGCATAATTCCCTTTGAAGATGTAGTATCGGCGAATCCGTCTGAGCCGGCCGTTGCTGTCGGTGAGTATGATTATGCATCATTCATCTATACCTCGGGCACCACGGGTTATCCCAAGGGAGTGATAGATACAAACCGCAATTACATCGCGAATGCCCACCAGATTGCCGAGGCCGCTGATTTTACCGAGAAAGACAGGGCTATGCTCATACTGCCATTGTTCCACTGCAATGCACAGGTCGTTACCGTGCTTGCACCGATGTACGCAGGTGCAAGTTTTGTTCTGATGGAAGGGTTCTCTCCAAAGGATTTTCTGCCGGCAATCGATAAGTACAGGCCCTCGACATTCAGCGGGGTGCCGACTGTCTATGCAATTCTAAACAGTCTGCCCGATGCCGGGAAGTACGACCTTTCCTCCCTGAGGTTTGTTATATGCGGAGCGGCGCCCATGCCGGTCGAGGTATTCAACACGTTCGAGGAAAAGTACAAGGCGTTTATACTCGAAGGCTACGGTCTTTCAGAGGCAACCTGTGCCAGCATCATTAACCCGTTAAAGGGTAAGAGGAAAATAGGCTCTATCGGCAAGCCTCTCAACGGCCAGGATGCAAGGATCCTCGATGAAAACAACAAAGAACTGCCGCAGGGACAGATTGGAGAGATCTGCATCAAGGGCGATGTGGTCATGGCAGGTTATTACAAAAACCCCGAGGCAACGGCAGCCACGATAAAGGACGGATGGCTGCATACCGGTGATCTCGGTTACATGGACGAGGAAGGATACATCTACATCATAGGCAGAAAAAAAGAGATGATCATACGCGGCGGGGAAAACATCTATCCCAAAGAGATAGAAGAGGTTTTGTACAAGTATCAGAAAGTACAGGATGCGGCTGTCGTCGGCATACCTGATCCCAAATGGGGAGAAGAGGTGTTCGGGTTTATAGTGCCGAAACAGGGCATGCAAATAGCAGAGCAGGATCTTGTGGACTTTTTAAAAGAAAAGATAGCCAATTACAAGATACCGAAGAAGTTTGTTATTACGGATGCCTTTCCCAAGACAGCAACAGGCAAGATACAAAAGAATAAGATCATCGGGCAGTATGCACAAGAACACGGGATCGATCTTTCAAAGAAGTTTGCCGCAAAAAAATAAGCATACAGCTACTTTCAATACGCAAGAGAAAATTGAGAAGTAAGATGTCGTGGAATAAGGATTATGAAAAGTCGGGTAGGATATGGGGAGAAAATCCAGGAGAACTTGCAAAAGCCGCAGTCCGATATCTGAAAAAAAACAAGTCCGCCAGCGAAAGCCTTAATCTTCTGGACATTGGTTGCGGCTACGGAAGGGACGCATTCTATCTTTCGGACAATCTTCAATGCAATACTCTTGGAATAGATGTCTCGGAAAAGGCAACAGAGATTGCAATGAGTACGGTCATAAAAACAAAAAAAAACAATATCATGTTTCAATCCATTGATTTTGCATCACTGGGAGGAGACAAATATGATATTGTGTTTGCCTCGAACGTATATCAGATCCTGCATCCGCATGAAAGGGAGGCATTCAGGGTTGCGGCAAAAAAAGCATTAAGGCCGGAAGGTCTGCTGTTCCTTGCTACCCTTTCCACAAGGGATCCAGAGCATTACGGTAAAGGCATGAAGGTTGAAGGAGAAGAAAACTCTTTTAAAGACGAGAAGTACCTCCATTTTTGTACGAAGGAAGAGCTCATGCAAGACTTCGGATTTCTGAACATAAAAGAGCTCTATGAGCAGCAGTACACCGAGCCCCGCTCAACCGGAGAAACCCACCACCACGTATCATGGATACTGATAGGGTTTGCATCTTAACCAATGTCCAGACTTTGTCATCAAAAAACGCAATAGAAAGTTGACCATAGGATGAACAGTTCCTTGGTGAACGATCTTGCCGTATACCTTGCAATAGTATATGAATAAAACGATGCATCTGTCCCGGTCTTCGAAATGAGCCTCGATTACAGCTTCAACGACTGGCATCCGATCTGATTCCGGGAAACGACCTTTACCTCATCTGATATAAGAGCATGGGCCGTACCCATTCCCCTGCTGTACCGACCCTTGACCACTACCTCCCCATGATTTACACAATGGCACTGCGGGAGAAGCATGAACCCCTCACGTTCATATATGAAGGATTCCAGCACGCCTCGATCTAAAGAGGTCCTTCAAGATCGATGTATAAACCAGCATAGGTACAGCAGCAAATATTATCTCCTAATGCAGCTATTATACCGGACAGATTGATGAAAGAACTTAAAACTATTACTCCGGAGAAATCAAAGACCGCCTTGATTTCCGAAGCTCTGGAAGAATATATTAATAAAAAACGCAGAGAGAAATTAGTGTCCCTCAAGGGATAAATCAATATAGAATACGACTGGAAAATCGAAGAGGGAAGGGAACTAATGACTGCGAAAGAAAAAGAGAAGGGATATGGCAGAAAGCATAATCGCTGACACGTGTGTCTGGATCGCATATTTCAGGGGAGAGCCGGCACTATCCAGAAAACTGGAGACCTTGAAAAAAGGGATGCCGTCTCTATTTGTGGAATTGTTTTATACTAGTTGCTCCAAGGGTTAAAGGACGAAAATGAAAAGAGAGTAATAGGTGACGCTTTCAAAGGACTCCGCTATATTGAAATGCACGAGGATACATGGAAGGGGCTGGCGTATTGACGAAAGATATGAAGAGAACCGGTATCACACTGCCGCCATCGGATATTTTTCTCGCTCAGCTTTCAATAGAAAACAACTGCAAGATTTTCACAATAGACAGTTATTTTAAGAGAATTCCGGGAATAAATCTCTTATAAGTCAATGGCCACCTTGACATCGGAACAGTACGTTCCTATTCAGTGTTTCAAAAGGTATAAAGCGTATATACAACCCATACTCTTTCTCCTGTTAGAATGTCCCTTTTACCGTTTACACGCAGCAGGAAAGCCCGGATATGTCCTTGACAAACGAGAGAGCGCAGGTCTTGATCGCCTCTGAAAGTGTTGGGAATACGGGCGTTGAGTCGATCACATCGTAGATAGTGTTCTTGTTCTTTATAAGTATCATAGCCTGTGCAATCAGTTCGCCTGCATTGGGTGCGAGTATGTGGACACCGAGGATCTGGCCTGACTTCGGATGAACAGCCATCTTGATCAAACCTTCTGTTCTATTGAGGATAATCGCCTTGGGAATATTCTTTAACTCAACGCTTCTGCATGCACAGGTGTTCATCCTGTTCATCTGCTCCTGTTCTATAAGCCCCGCACCTGCAAGCTGCGGATCGGTAAAGATGGTATACGGCACGGCATCGTAATCCATCGTGAGCTTTGAGCCTGCCAATGCATTCTCAGCGGCAATACTGCCTTCCCTGCCGGCTGTTGTCTCAAGTCTGGATGGCTGGTTTATCACATCCCCAGCTGCAAACACATTTTCATTCTTTGTTGTGAGATATTGATTCACGATAACCGCATGACGCCTGTCTGTTTCGACGCCTGATTTATCAAGATCAAGGTCTTTTGTGTTTGGTGTCTTGCCGGTTGCAAGCAGTATCTCGTCACCGCTGACCTCATATTCTGTTTTGTCAATACGATACATTACGACCTTCTTCTTGCCCTTTTTGTATGCCCTTTTCACCTTTGCGCGGGTTTTCATTGTTATGCCTTCTTCTGTAAGCAATGATTCAAGCCTGTTGACGACCTCTTCTTCACCGGGCTGGAATATCGATGGTTGAAATTCGAGGATCGTTACCTTCGAGCCAAAGCGTGCATACATCTGGGCAAACTCAAGTCCGAGAGGGCCCGCGCCGACAATGATCAATTCCAATGGCAACACCTTTAACTTCAGGGCCCTTGTGTGTGTGATAAACCCTGTCTCTTTTATACCTTCTATAGGCGGGACGCTCGCGGTAGAGCCTGTCGCTATAATGATCTTTTTTGCACGGAAGGTTTTACCATCAGCCCTGACCTCGTCTTTTGACGTAAAAGATGCCCTTCCCTGAAGAACGGTTACATGCTCGAGACGCTTCAGCACCTTGTCATACTTTTCTTTCCGCATGATCGCAACAAGGTCCAGCTCATGCTGGATGACCTCCTTAAAATCAAAGGATTTCACGTTAAGCTCAATCCCCGGAATACCATGATGCCGTGCAAGATGCAATAATTCGCCTGCATACAGCAGTGCCTTCGAAGGCACGCAGCCGACATTTACACACGTGCCGCCGAGCGGCATACCGTCGTTTATCATGAGCGTTTTAGCATTAAGCTCATTTGCCCTGATTGCCGCTGCAAAACCGCCTGCACCCGCGCCTATTACAATTAAATCATAATCCATATTGCCTCCTTTTAAAGAGTAGAAAGTGCTCTTCAGAGCGCTCTCGACTTGTAGTATGTATTAATACTTTAGCTGTTTTTCAGTAACTATGCAAATCTCGTCGATATGCAGTACACTTATCATTTTTGTCTTCTTTCAAAATTCTTTGTCTCTGTATAGTCCTCATTGTTTTTATTCATCGCTCTTCACCCTCCATTGCCTCAAGGATGTGGCATTCGCTTACAGGACCCTTTCCTATGCATGCCAGGATCAACTTTGCCAGCGCCTTCTTCATCCTCTGGAGCGTCCGGATCTTTGCTTCGATGTCTTCTATTTTTGCTTCCGTGAGTCAGTGTACTGTGCCAAAGAGAGCCCTGTAACCTACAGAAGCCCTGCCTATCCCCATACTCCATAAAAATGCATAGATGACGGCAAAGACAATGCCCAACATGAAATGCATCATTAAGCCAAGTGGTATAACTCCTTCCTTCTTGAATATGGAACCGGGTAATCCCACAATTTCCATCTTCGTCATACCCATCTTGGATGCCGCAACCATTACCATAGACATTACAATTGTTTTGACTATGCCGGCAACAACTGCTCCTATTATGTTTATCATATGCTACCTCTTTATCGCCGTGCAGTTCCTTTATCTCTTCAGGATACCCCATCCTGAACAGGTTTCCCATATACAACCATTGAAGTTGCAGCTCCGGCGGACATTGAACCCGCGGCCTCGCCGTTTTCCTTTACACCCTGTTTGTGCCGCACAAGCATGTTGATCAAAGATTGTAGTGAATTAACTGGTCTCTATTTCTTAACAACCTTGGATAGGCAAGATTTCTTATGCAGTTTTTTGCAGCATATTGGAACAGCAAGAAAGAGCAGCAGGAAGAGTGCATCCCATGGATCATAGTTCTGAGTATAAGATATACTACAAGAAAAGCCCCTGTCAGGATAGAGCTTGCCTTGAACAGGGTTTCTAAATACACCGCCCGAGATCACAAGTGCATAAGGTTGATCATTAAGCGGAGTCATGCCTTTTGGTATATTGTAGCCTTTCACTATAGCTTTATATATGCCAACCTGCGGATGCGCAATTTCTATTTGTTGTATATTGTTTGTGTGATCGGGTTGATTAAGGCCATTTGGATAATAAATCCGGCTATCAGGTGATGCAATGGTAACATCCAATTGATTAACAATATCTCTGCTGCTTCCAGGAGAAGCAGGATAATCGCTCCATACAAGTGTCGTAATAAGGGGATCACCGTTAAGCACCTCAAATTGAAGTACTCGGTGTGCCCCTGTTGCTAAACCATTACCTTCTTTATAGTCGAATACGTGTATATGCCAGTTTTGTGAAGGTATTAAAAGTCTTGTTAGATCAATCCTTCCCCAGCCTTCAATATTGTTTGGCCTATACGGAACTTCAAGGTATTTGCCTGTTCCGTACTGCCCCGGATAAATATCCTTTGCAGTGTTTATCATCACGGCCTTAACAAGTGCGGCAGAAGGGGATGCATACCCGTTTTTTAATAACCACTGTCTTACAATGGCAGCACTACCAGCTGCAACCGGAGTTGCCATACTTGTTCCACCAAGAAACATGTACCTTTGATCCTCTAATGTTGTAGAGGATATACCCCAGAATGATTGCGAGCCCCAGCCACCTGTAACCGTATCGATTGATATATCATCAATCATAACATAATCAGATTTATTGCCGGAATCGGACACAGTAAGTCTTAACCCAAACCCATTAAGATTATCTGAGCCTGTATCGGTAAAATATGATAAAATGGGGTAGCTTGCATTATACCATCCTGCTGTTGATGTAAAAGTATCAAGGAGAATCCATGCACTCCGTGAAGGATCAAAGACCTCAAAACTCAATACCCCGGATAAAAGCCTTGTATTAACATAAAAATTAAGTTGTGCATGATGTGTTATGCTTGCAATGGAAAGTGATGTAAAAAACTGTGCATAAGATAAAACGGGAGATGTCATTGAGGTGATACCCAGCGCATAAGTGCTTTTATACCCATTAGGATAAATCATAAATCCTTGAACTGTACCTGTTATTGAAAATCCCTGAAGTCCGTTTTCAAAATCATCGGTATAGAAAATAGATTGAGACTTTGCCGACAGGATAAAAGTTCCAGGTGCTACAAGATCGGGTTTTATTCTGCCGTCATTAGCAGGACCCCTGCTTGAAAATGCCGCCATTCCATCCGGATTGTTGGCAAGCAAATCAGTGCTTATCGGCGGGACAGGAAAACTATTGGGCCATGCAATGCCGTATGTTAAAGGTATGGAAGGCCTGAAGCTCTCCGTCGCACCAATGGTAAGACAATCCTTTGCCAGTGCAGGTGAAGAAATGCTTGATAGATCCACCACGCCGTCATTGTCAGCATCCGTTCCGTCATTGCCGGATGCAAATAAAATTAGCATGTCGGGGTGTTCCCATATAAATTTATCAAGACTCCATGCAAGAATATCATAGGATATGATATTGGAGGTGCCCCAGCTGTCGCTGTGTATACGTGGTGCGAGAGTGTCGTTGTATGCCTGATTAAATAAATTACCGATTACTGCAGGAATACCGTTAAAAATTCCCTGCCTATTCATTACATCTTGAAAAACAAGTTTATTGACTCCGTATGCGATCCCGTTATGGGAGATTCCAGCAAAGGGTGTTTGCTGATCATAACCGAGTATAGTATCAGCTACGTGTGTTCCATGCCCTACATCATCCTGGAAACTACCCGTATCGGGATAACCATCTGCATATATGCTTACTTCTTTATTTAAAAACGCGGGATGAAAGTCTGTACCTGTTATATAACCGTAAAATCTATTATCCGCAGAATCATAATTTAAGCCCGCATTACCCGTATCAAGACCGGTATCAGCTATTGCAACCGCCTGACCCGCGCCGTTATAACCGTTGATGTTTTGCTGTATAACGTCTGTAGAGAGTCTTACACCGGCAATCCATGATGCTACATCGTTAAACAATACAAAATGCGGATACGGTTGAATCCATCTAATATCGTTTGATCCTGCAAGGCTTATTATCTCATTACGTGTTAGTTTTGCATGTATAATACTATTATTTTTAGAGTGTTCAGTACTAATTACTGTCCCGCCTTCAATCATAATATCATTTACGAGCTTCTCTCCCGATATTTGAGGGAAGCCAAGTATAAGCACATTGTAAGGAGTAGAAATATCATGGATGCGCATCATTGCAGATAATGTTGATTCGATTTTATATGGAGGTAAATATTGCCATACTCCTGTTAACCGGTTTTTTATAGAATTTAAAGTTTCCCTATTAGCTAACACCAAAAAGCTGTTTTCAGGAATATAACCTGCAATGATATTACCGTTCTGCTTTAGAATGGTAATATCATTAGCGTATACGTGATCTTTAAATTGAATAATATACGGTTGCTTTTGATCAGACAGTGTAACATAATTTTTGTAATTCACAAGATATTTGTTGAATATAACCGGCTTTGCTTCAGCCCCGCAGCCTGTAAGGAGAAATGAAAACAAAAACCATAAACCTACACGTATTAACATGCTGCCAGGTATATCATTTTATTCTATTACATCAATAATGATTACCGTAATATTGTCGTCCCCGCCGTTTGCATTTGCAACATCTATCAATGTGCTTGCTGCATGATAGATATCGGGCATACTTACAAGTTCTGATATTATATCATCTTTTACCATGTGAGTTAAACCGTCGCTGCAAAGTATAAATCTGTTCCCTGGATGTATAACTATTTTTTGTGAATCCACTTTCACATATTCTGAGAACCCAATGGATCTTGTAAGAACATTGCGCATCGTGTGAGTTCCCATTTGCTCATAAGAGATAAAACCGTTTCTGAACTGTTCATTTACATACGTATGATCCTCTGTAAGCTGAACAAGTTTGCCTTCCGAAAGTAAATAAGCCCTTGAATCCCCGACATGACACAGTGTTGCACTGGCATTTTTTATGAGCATTGAGGTAACCGTTGTTCCCATGCCGGAATACTGAGTATTTCGCTTTGCCTGTTTAAAGATGTTGCCATTGGCAATATATATGGCATCACTTAAAGATGACTCGTTTAAAACTTCTTGCTTTATTATGTGTTCTTTAATGCTTTTTACCGCGATATTACTTGCCACTTCACCTGCGTTATGTCCCCCCATACCGTCTGCTACAATATAAAGTCCGATAGTATCGTCATGATAAAAGCTATCCTCGTTGCCAGTCCTTTTCATACCGACGCTAGTTTTACCGTGGGATGCCAGCTTCATCAATTACTTCCTGCTATTTTTAGTTTTTTAACAAGTACGGATGGCGTGTATATGTTGCCATAAAATACAGGGGAAGGACCAAGTAATTCTATACTATTAAAAAGATCAAAAATGTTTCCCGCTACGGTTATATCCTTGAGCCCGGATGCAAACCTGCCTGATTTGATCAGGTGTCCCCTTGCACCCAGAGAGAATTCACCCGTTACAGGATTTGCAGTATGAAGTCCCATCAGCTCGGTTATAACGGGTCCGCTGTCTAAAATCTTTTCTAAATCCCGATTAGCCTTTTTCTCGGAGTTAAGCATGATATTTGTTGTCCCGATTACCGGCGGCTGTGATATGGCATACCTTACGGTATTTCCTGTAGAAACGGTATTCATAAGATTTGCATAATATGTATCATAAAGAAATGTTTTTACAACTCCTTGTTCTACGAGTAATTTTTTCTTTGTATCTGCACCCTCTCCATCAAAAGGCACGGAACCGGTGCCGTGCTGTAATGCAGGATCATCTACCATGTTCAAATGCTCCGGGAATACCTGCTGATTTAATTTACTTATAAGGCTGCTTGTCTTTTTGTAAACAGCGTCTCCAAGAAATGATCTTGAAAGCACGCTAATAAACTGGGACGTTACATAAGGGCTAAGGATCGTATCATAAAATCCCGTTAATAGCTGTATACCCCCAAGTGTGTATACGGCATTTGTTGAGCAGCGGCCTCCGATCAATGCAGGGTTTAGTTCTGAGAATGTATTTGCACTCTGAAAATCCCAGTTCATCTGTGATTCGTCTCCATCCTTTGCGTATACGGAAAGGCTTATCCCGAACCTTGTGATTTTTGCCCGCCTGCTTATACCGGCAGAATTGATAATACTTATAGTTTCGACAGCCTCTTCATAAGAGGGTTTTTCTACCTTTACTATGCGTTTATCGATATGGGCTGAGTCGATCATGTTTCTAATAAGTCCAAGCCTTGCGTCCGGAGAAATGTTATTTACAGCTTTATCGTAAAATGTACAATTCTCTTCCAATATGGTTTTGTCCTGTAAAAAAGAAAATTTTTGTTTTTCAAGTATGCTTCCTGTATAAACAGCCCTTTTTAATGCCTCTTCTATTGCGGCCTGGGAGAAATCAAAACTGAATGCAAACCCAAGCCTCTGATCCCTTAATGTTCTTAATGCAATACCATTCTCGTCAACGGTGTGCAGCCTTTCTATGGATTTATCATCCTCAAGTGAGATGGTCAGTTTTTTTGTATCCTGGATGTATGCCTCGTATCCATCAAGAGCCTGTTCTTTTGCAAGCCTTGATAATAAGGCTGACATGCTTTCAATATTATTTTTTTTCATTGGTTAACTCTAATATAAGTGCGATTTCATTGCAATCGGGAAACTGCGGACACTTGAGGCAATCACTCCATATCTTTTGAGGTAACAATGATTTATCAACAATTCTGAATCCAAGTTTTTCAAAGAATTCAGGTTTATAGGTGAGCGCAAATACCTGGTTTATATCGTAATCCTTTGCTTCTTCTATGGATGATATGGAGAGCTCAGAGCCTATGCCTTTTCTTGCATACTCGGGCCTTACCGCAAGGGATCGTATCTCTGCGAGTCCGTCCCAGAAAATATGAAGTGCGCATACTGCGATGATCTCATCCGTTTCAATCGTATATACATTATAATCGCGGATGTTTTCATATATCTCCAGCAGAGACCTCTGAAGCATTTCACCCTTTTTTGCATAAACTTCTATTATTCTCTGTATCTCTTTGGCATCACGAAGCCTTGCCTTCCTTATCAAGTTTGCTCCTTTATATGTTTTAAAAACTCTTTTGCCTGATTCCTTGACAGATCCGTTATCTTTGTTCCTGACAGCATTCTTGCAATCTCTTCTATCCTTTCGTTTTCTGCAAGAACTTTTGCAGCAACTTCCGTGCTCCCGCAAGCGGCATGCTTCTGAATATTTATATGGAAATCACCGAAACCTGCTATTTGGTAGAGGTGCGTGATACAGATCACCTGATGATATTTTGAAAGCTCTTTTAATTTTTTACCGACCACCTCTGCAATGCTTCCTCCTATGCCCGTATCAATCTCATCGAATACAAGCACCGGAACTTTTGAAGCGTTTGCAAGCACCCTTTTTATAGCAAGCATAGCCCTTGAAAGTTCTCCCCCTGATATGATCTCCGTTAAAAGTTTTAGTGCAAATCCGGGGTTTGCGGAGAAATAAAACCTCACAAGATCTGTACCGGTTGCCGTTATACGCCTGTCATTTATACTTATGGCATCTTTTACATCCGTGTTCTGTATGTTAATTTCAAATTTAGCATTCTTAATACCAAGAGTTATCAACTCTTTTTCAATCTTCTTGCTCAACTCTTTTGAAACCGATTTTCTTCCATCCGAGAGTTCCATAGACTTTTTGTAAATCTGCTCTTTCATATTTATTATATCCTGCTTTAAGCTGCTGATATACTCATCATTATGTTCGAGTTTATTAAGCTTCGTGTACATATTACCCGCATAATCCAATATGCCCTGAATAGTGTTTCCGTATTTCTTTTTAAGATTATCTATTAAAGATAGTCTCTGTTCAACATCGGCATGTCTTTGCTCATTAATCTCGACCTTTGACATATAGCTGTTTATGTCCTGCGCTATATCTTTTAATTCTGCTGCTACCGGTTCAAGCCTGATAAAAAATTCATTTAATACGGGATCAATAGATTTAATAGCTCCGATAGCTTTTATTGCCCTTACAATAATACCATGTGCCCCTGTCTCATCGTCATATATGAAATTATAAACAATGTTTAGCTCTGTTAGTATTTGTTGTGCATTTGTAAGCAGCTTATATTCATGCTCAAGCTCTTTATCTTCTCCTAATTTAAGCTTTGCCGAGTTGATCTCGGAAAACTGAAATCTCATTAATTCTTCCTGCCTTTTTACGTTATCGATATCCTGAATTAGCCTGTCATAATCATGCATTGCCGTTATCAAAGATGTGTAAAGATTTTTTACCTCGAAGGCTTTTTGTTCAAGACCCGCGTAAGCATCAAGAAGTGATACATGGTTCGCTTCATCAAGCAGGCTTTGATGCTCGTGCTGGCTATGAATATCAACAAGTAGTTTTGACAATTCCGCAAGTGTGGATAAAGTTGAGGCCGTGCCGTTTACATAAGCCCTGCTTCTGCCATGCGATGTTATTACCCTTTTTATCACAAGCTCAGAGCTTGATTCAAAACCATGTAATTCGAGAAACGACCGGATTTCTTTATTATCTTCAATATTAAATAGTCCTTCTACGATTGCTTCCGGCACGCCATCTCTTACAATAGTTTCATCCGTTCTCCCGCCAAGAAGAGCGAGCATTCCGTCAACCATGATGGATTTGCCTGCACCCGTTTCCCCGCTGATTATGCAGAATTGTCCATCAAAAGGTATCGTAACATCACTGAAAACAGCAAGGTTCTTAAGTCTTAGAGACTTAAGCATTCTACCGTTCTCCCCATTTAAGTTTTTCTCTCAATATGTCGAAATAGCTTCTGTATTGAGACTTTATCAGAGTGACATAATGGGCTGATTTTTTTATTACCAATTTATGCGACTTTTTGAATGCACCCGACACCTGGCCGTCAAGTGTTACAACTACATCCGTGTCATCCGTATCGAGTTCTATCTCTACTATTGAATCTGCAGAAAGAATAATGGGTCTGTTTGTAAGCGTATGCGGGGCTATCGGCGTTATAATAATGCTGTCCATTGTTGGATAAACGATCGGTCCTCCCGCTGCCATTGAGTAAGCAGTTGAACCTGTTGGCGTAGATATGATAAGTCCGTCCGCACGATATTTTGTTACATACCTGTTATCCACATTAATTTTGAGAGATACGATCCTTGCTATTGTGCTTTTTGTTATAACAGCATCATTGAGGACATAGTAGCTCATGACTTCTTTATCCTGCTCAACCACCCTTGCTGAGAGCCTCATACGTTTTTCGTACTCAGCCCTGCCCGACATAACGAGCTCTGTCGCACGATAAAGCTCATTCATTGTAATCTCTGTTAAAAATCCAAGACTTCCTATATTTACCCCTATAATCGGGATGTCCTGTGCTCCCATAAGTCTTATTGCAAGCAAAAATGTTCCGTCTCCGCCAAAGACCACAATGTTATCTGTGCCGGGAGGAATTCTGTTCTTGAAAGTCGGTATCCGGGTATTTATAGCCTGAGCCATGCTTTCCTCTATCACTATATCTATGCCAGTGTTGATCAGATAGTTTATATATTTCTCTATCTCATTATAAATGGCTACCGGTTTTTTACTTTTTATAATAATAGCAAACTTCATATTTACCTTTTTACTTAATGCATTTTCTGATAACATAAATCAAGCTTAATTTTAACTAAATATGATAACACAACCTCTTGCCAATAGGTTAAGGCCCAAAACTCTTGATGAACTGGTTGGTCAGGAACAAGTTCTTGGCCCAGGTAAACCCCTGCGTCAGACCCTTGATGCAGGGATATTACCTTCAATGATTGTCTGGGGGCCGCCCGGCTCAGGGAAAACATCTTTTATAAAGATCATAACATCCAGAAATGTCTATGAAACGATCTACATGACTGCCGTATCTATCGGCACAAAAGAAATAAATAGTGTCCTTAAAGAAACAAAGGCTTTGAATTTATCAAACAAAAGGCTTGTGCTTGTGATTGATGAGCTTCAGCATCTCAACAGATCCCAGCAGGAGCTCTTACTTCCTTACGTTGAAGACGGCAGTATTATATTCATTGGAATATCAACAGAAAACCCCTCTTTTGCACTGAACCGGGCTTTATTATCGAGAACGACGATCGTTATTTTTGCCCCTCTGCATGAGCAGGCACTTGGAAGTATTATTACACGTGCAATAAAAGATTTTGAAGGTATTGAGATCAGGATAGAGAATGATGCAATGGATTACATTGTTATAAGAAGCAATGGAGATGGAAGAAAAGCACTAAATGCAATTGAACTGCTTTCCGGCATTGCAATAAAGAAACCAGATAGAACAATAACCGTGGATGATGCAAAAAAACTTTCAGATGTATATTCATTGCCTTACGATCGAAAAGAGGACGAACATTATCATACAATATCTGCGTTTATAAAAAGCATGCGTGGCTCTGATCCGGATGCTGCTGTTTACTATCTTGCGAGAATGATAGAATCCGGAGAGGATCCGAGATTTATCTTAAGAAGGATGATCATTTTTGCATCAGAGGATATTGGCAATGCAGATCCACTAGCTCTAACAATTGCGGTATCTGCATTCCAGGCATTTGAGATTGTAGGTATGCCCGAAGGATTTATACCAACAGCCCACGCAGTAATATACCTTGCCGGCTCCCCGAAAAGCAATTCAACTTATAAGGCTTACATCAATGCAAAGGCCTCTATTAAAGAGCAAGGGTATGTTAAAATCCCAAAACATCTTATCAACCCCGTAAACGCGTTTGGTAGAGAACAGGGCTATGGAGATGGATACAAATATCCGCATGACTATGAAGGTGGATACGTGGAAGAACAGTATTTGCCGGATAAGCTTGTTGGTAATCATTTCTACATTCCAAAAGATATTGGTTTTGAAAAGATTATTAAGGCTCATCTTGAAAGGATAAAAAAGAGCAATAATAAACCGAAATAAAGCAGCGGCTGAGGCTGATTTTAGACCGGCGGCCGATTCTCGACCCGTACCCATTATTTGGGTAGATAGTTATGAAAGTTGGAGAAAAAACCCAAAAATAAATCTTTATATTCTCTGAATATCCATACTAATACAGGAGTGATAATTATCGTGCTTATAAGACTATAAAACACCATACGTCTTTTATTAGCACCAAGTGCCTGGAAAGCAAGTACGGTGGCAAACGTCCCTATTAGAAACGGGCCTATCACAACGGCGTAAAAAAGCCCTTTACCAGTTACAAATTTCGTAAGGGTCTTCCCCCTTTTCTTGTCAATGTATGTCTTTATTCGCGGGACACTCTCAAGCCTGTTGATCAGAAAAACCATTATAACCGCCACTAAAAAATTAGCCAGACCGACTACGACCGTTAACCAAACCGCAGGCAACCCAAACCCAATACCAAGCGGTATTGAGACCCCTCTGCCTGTAAGGGGATTAATCGTGGTAAAAACAACTGTCATCCATTTATCAAATATACTCATACTATGAGAAAATAAGTATAAATATGAAATTTGCAATCGTACCAATATCCTATGTCTGTTTTATGCGTACAAATTTGATTGCAAAAGCTGCAAGTAAATTTTATACTGCCGCCGATGGATAGAAAGCTCTTAAATGAATACGATAAGCCTGCGAAAGAGCATTATTACATACTTTTCTTGAGCTGGGCAGGCTGGGTGTTTGACTTTTATGATCTTACACTCTACACTTTTCTCCTTATACCAATAGGTAAAGAACTTCACCTGACCAACATGCATCTTTCTTATATACTCGGCATTTCATTAGCTGCTACGGCCATCGGCGGTATACTATTTGGAGTACTTGCCGATTATTTCGGCAGGCGCAGCGTTTTGCAATGGACTATCATTACTTACAGTATCGGTACATTCTTGAGCGGTCTTGCACCGGATTTTAATTTCTTGATATTATTTAGAATAATTACCGGTATCGGTGTTGGCGGAGAATGGGCAACGGGTCAAACTTATGTGGGGGAGACGTTCCCGCCTAATGTAAGGGGCAGATTTGGGGCATTCATGCAGACAGGTGCACCGGTAGGTGTAGCTCTTGCAGCACTTGTTGGAGGGTTCTTATCTCCATTGATAGGCTGGCGTGCCTCATTTATGATTTCTGTACTCCCCGCCGTGCTTGTTATCATAATAAGAAGAAAGCTGCCCGAATCTGACTTATGGGAAGAACGCAAACGTTTGATAAGTTTAAATCAAGTATCATCGCAGGTTATAAAAGAGGAGACCGGCAATAACTTTTTAGAGCTGTTTTCCAAAAAATATGTTGGCATGTTTATAAAGGCGCTCCTGCTCGGCATATTCCTTATGTCTGCTTACTGGTTTACGTACTCATGGTTACCCGGTTACCTTTATGAACAAAGACATTTTTCAATTACGAAATCGGGTTTGTGGATGATCATTACACAAACAGGCGGTTTTATAGGTTATGGCACTTTTGGCTTTGTAGCCGACAGGCTGGGTAGAAGACCCGCGTTTACAATATACGCATTTTTGATGGCAGCAGGACTTGTTATGATAACATTGATGTGGAGTTTTATTGCCAGTTATCCTTACATAATTCTTGTATTCATGTTTATGGTAGGTTTTGGTACTGGATTTTTTAGCGGCTATGGCCCGCTTATGTCGGAATTATTCCCTACAAAAATCCGGAACACAGCCATGGGAACTGCATTTAATCTTGCGCGGGGAATCCAGTTCTTCACACCAGTTATAATTGTTATTGTGTCAAGGTATTATGGGCTTGGCGGCGGGATATCTATTGCTGCACTTTTCGCCATACTCGTAGGATTATGGGTATGGGTATTCCCGGAGACGAAAGGTAAAAAACTTACAGCGTTAACCCAAAAAATGGAATAGGACACAATGTTTACCTTTCTACAAGCCTCTCCCAATGACGGGTCGTCTGCGGAACAGCACACAATACCTCCACAGGCCATTCATAAGTTCGCGGTCGTAATACCGGTCTATAATCATGAATCCAGGCTCAGGGCTGTCGTTGAAAGCGCCATGAGCCTCCGCCTGCCGGTCTATGTCATAGATGACGGCTCAACGGACGCAACTCCAGGCATCCTGAAATCCATCCCTGGTATAACGGTCATCAGTCATTCTACAAATCTCGGGAAAGGCGCAGCCCTCATGACCGGTTTCACGGAAGCTGCAAGGACGGCGGATTTCGCTATCACGATAGACGCAGATGGCCAGCATGACCCGGCAGACGCCGTTCATCTTATGGCCCCTTTGCAATCCGGTATCCATGCGATTGTTATCGGCAGGCGGGAAAACATGCTGAACGATACGAGAATAAAATGGACCAGCCGCTTTGGAAGAAAATTTTCGAACTTCTGGGTGCGTATGTCCGGAGGGCCCGTGCTGTCGGACACACAGAGCGGGTTCCGCATATATCCAATCCATGAAATACTGGGCATTAAGTCGGTGTCCAGACGGTTCCAATTTGAGGTGGAAATAGTTGTGCTTGCGCATTGGAAGAGCATACCGATCGTTGAGGTCCCGGTCAAAGTGCTGTATCCATCAAAACAAGACCGTATATCCCATTTCCGTCCCTTCGTTGATTTCTGGAGGAATGCAGGGACGTTTACCATGCTGATTGCCATGAGGATCCTTTTGCCGTTGAAGTTGAGGCGGAGGCTGATACAAAAATGAACGGGCAATCATCCTTGATCAGATGGAAGGCCGTTGTCGTGGTCATACTTGCGTTTACAGTTTTATATATAGCCGGGGTGCACGGCCTCACGATAGAAACCGATATAACAGCAAGCCTGCCCAAAAATGATCCGGTCATTGCGGATGCCCGGTACGTTATCACCCATTATCCTGTATTTGACCGTGTTTTCATCGACATTGGTGTGACCAAGCAACATACGGATGACGGGCTTCTTATGACCGCTGCAACATATATGCAGCAGGGGCTGCGTGCAAGCGGACTATTTAAAGAGGTGGGATTAGGCACATCGGTCGATGCCATGCCGCTCCTCTTGTCACATATAGTCTCCAACCTCCCGTCGATGTTTTCCCTGAAGGAACTGGAGACCTCGGTCCTCCCGTTATTGGGCAGCGCTTCGCTCCGATCTCTCATGGATCGAAACATGGATATCCTGCAGGGGCTTGAGGGTATGGGCCAGTCCGGTTTGATCGCCCGAGATCCCCTGGGACTCAGGAACATTGTACTGGCACGTATGGCATCACTCCTGCCTGTTCACGGTGCCACCATTAACAATAACTTTATTATGAGCAGGGACAGAAGGCACATCCTTATCATCGCAGAGCCAAAACAATCCTCGACAGATACTAACTTTGCATTGAAAATAAATGCACTTATAAACAAGCTGATCGCCGAAATAGATCAAAAAGCCGGAGGAGCACAACAACAAATCTCAATCACACCGATCGGCTCATACCGTGCGGCTATCGACAATGAAACCATTGCCAGAAGGGATACGATGCGTGCACTGCTCCTCTCTACGATTGGGATCGCACTGCTTCTTTTGATCAGTTTCCCCAGATGGTATATAGGACTTATGGCACTTGTCCCGGCCCTGGCCGGGACAAGTGCGGCACTCTTTGTTATGTCGCTCCTCAGGCATAATTTATCCATTCTTGCCATCGGCTTCGGCGGGGCCATTATCTCTATCAATGTTGATTACGGTATTGCATATCTTCTGTTTCTCGATCAGGCGCAAACAACCTCCGGAACCTACGCATCAAGGCAGTCGTTCTGGGTTGGGCTTGGAGCGTCTCTAACCACAGTGGGCTCGTTTCTTGCATTGAGTTTCAGCGGGTTTCCAATCCTTGCCGAGATAGGCTGGTTTACCGCCATGGGCACACTCTTTTCTTTTGCATTTGTCCATACGATATTCCCGCTGGTTTTCCGCAGGGTATCCCCTGCCAGGCACCGCGGCATTATGCCCATGGAAAAGATCACGAGCCGCCTGGTACTATCGAGTGGATGGACCGCGTTTATTGTGGCAGGTATCTTCGGACTGGTTATGGCATTTTTTGCCAGGCCCGCGGTAAAAGCCGATGTGGAGGCCATGAACACGGAGAGTGCGGCTACGCATATTGCGGAAAGTAATGTAAAGAAAACATGGGGAGACATACTATCGGACACCACGTACATCCTTATCCAGGGAAGTTCTGTTAAATCGCTGCAGGACCGTGCAGACAGGCTTGATACCTTTATCAGGGCTCGTATGGCATCCGGTGTTGTCCGCTCCGGGTTTTCGCCATTGTCTATTTTTCCCGGTGAGGCCCTGGCTCGGAAGAACGAGGCCGCGTGGAAAGCCTTCTGGACAACACAGCGGGTTCAATCCCTGCGCGGTAAAATCGCACATGTTTCAAAGCTTGTCGGTTTTTCCCATAATGCCTTTGAGCCGTTTTTTGAGAAACTCATGGTCCGCAGAGCTTATGATACAGCTATTCCCCGGCAACTTTACGGGATGCTCGGCATATCAAGGGGCTGGGACAACAATACATGGATGATGATAAGTGCCGTGCGGCCTGGACCGTACTATAATCCGGAGATATTCTATAAGAATCTTTCCGGAGCAGGCATAGGTAAAATGCTTGATGCCCATTGGTTCACCGTACGGTTATCAAATCTGCTTTTCACTATGTTCGTTAGAATGGGCATACTGTGCGGAGTAGGTCTTGTCGTGGTTCTGGTGTTTTATTTTATGGATTTTATACTGGTAATACTTGCATTGGTCCCGGTTGCATTTGCCCTGGTGAGTACCTTCGCGACATACCATTTTCTGCATCGACCCCTGGACATTCCGAGTCTGTTGCTGGTTGTGGTCGTGTTCGGTATGGGAAGCGATTATTCCATCTATTTCATCGGGGCATATCAGCGTTATTTTGATGAACACGACCCTGCCATGAGTCCCATACGTACCGCGGTCTTCCTCAATGCAGGTTCCACCATTACCGGCCTCGGCGTTCTGGCATTTGCAGGACAGGCCATGCTGAAGAGTGCTGGACTGAGCATGGTGCTCGGGCTTGGCTATGCCCTTATCGGAACAGTTACACTTCTGCCGCCGATACTGAGGGTTCTTTACGCACCAAGGAAAAAAGGAATTATGCCGGCGGTTGCAGCGGGCTCTCCTGAACATAGAGCAAGGGTATTGTCCTCGTATAGATACATGGAGACATACGTCAGGATGTTTGCCAGGTTCAAGATCAAGTTTGACCCGATGTTTTCACAGCTCGCGGATTTTGTCGGGCCCAAGGATAAGGTTATGGATCTCGGATGCGGGTACGGCGTTCCTTCTGCGTGGCTGATGCATCTTTACCCTTCCGTGTATTTGTTCGGTGTGGATCCGAATCAAGACCGTGTGCGGGTCGCGCGGAGAGCATTGGGTGATCGCGGGACCGCTGTCCATGGCGAGGCGCCTGATTTCCCGAAGCCTCCGCATGCATGCGATGCAGTCCTCATGCTCGACATAATCCATTATCTTTCCGATGAGGAATTTGCGCAAACACTTGCATCCTCGTCTTCCTGTCTTAAGCCCGGGGGATCCGTGGTGATCAGGGCGACAGTCCCTTCATCAAAACATGTGCCGTGGGAACGGTGGCTGGAGCAGAGCAGGCTCACACTCAGGGGGCAAAAATATTATTTCAGGACCAGCGAAAGTATCGTTCAGATTATCTCAAAGGCCGGTTTCACCCTGACATATTCCGGCGATTCTGCGAAGGGAAGAGAGGAGACCTGGTTCGTCTGCATGACAGTGGAGCACAGCCAAGAGCCGCTATGAAAGGTCTGTTCTACAGGTGCATATCTTTCCTGTCCCGTATCTTCGGGCTCTGGATCGTCTCAGCATCCGCATGGATAATTGTTACCGCCTACTTTATTCTTATGCCAGGAAGGACAGCCAACAGTGTCAGATTCTACCGTGCATTATATCCCGGGAGAAATGTCTTTTACCACGTATGGTGCGCATGGAGGCAGTATCACCATTTCTCAACGGTTTTTGTAGACAGGCTTATATTCGAGAAAGAGGAAGGGCTGAACTGGGTCGGTGAGGGATTGGACCATCTTTCCTCAGCAGCAAAAAGAGGTGAATACGGCATACTGCTCACGTCGCATTTTGGAAATTGGGAGGCAGCGGCACGCGGGCTCCAGACACTGGACTTTAAGATCCTTTTGTATATGGGGTCGCGGCAATATGAACAGATCGAGGCACAGATCAAAAAAGACCTCGCAGACCACGGGATCACCATCATAGCTGTACCCAAAGACGCCGGTACACAATTTGAAGGACTCGCAGGCCTGCGTTTCCTGAGGAACGACGGGTTTGTTGCCATGGCCGGAGACCTTTTATGGAATAATGAGGAAAAATCCATCAAGGTTAAATTTCTCGGCCATGATGTTTTCCTGCCGCAGGCACCGTATGTCTTTGCCCTTGTCCTTGAAGCACCTATCTTCGTGTTTTTTGTCATGCGGACCGGGAGGGCGAAGTACAGGATCGTTGCCCATCCGCCGATCTATGTAAAAGCTGGATCTCGGGAGCATCGCGAAGCAGCAATACAGAATGCGGCACAACAGTACGTATCGTTACTGGAACAGACCGTACGGCAGTACCCTGATCATTGGTACCACTTTACACCTATGTGGATTGATGGTACGGATAGTCAAAACATAGGTTAGAAAACCGTTCTTCCCGGCTTTAGTAGTTCGTCTGTAACGATTATTCCGGAACCGTCTACCCTGACTATAAAGAATGTATCTAAAACGACTATTTTTACATTTACCATTTAGCGTATGTTCTTTTGGAAGATTTGAAATATGATCTTGATCATCAAGATAACCTTCTCGTCCTGCAGAAACAAGCCCATGATCGTATTGATCAATGCATTGCCTTTTGTGGTTATGGAATCTCAATTCTTCATCCGTCAGTCCCACTCGATTTCACTCTTCCGTTAAACGGTTCCTACTGGACTTTTGCAGATGATAGTGCTATCATTACAATTCAAGGAGGTATTTGTATGAAATTAACGCCGCTTGATATACAGCAGCAGAGGTATAGGAAAACGTTTAGGGGCTATGATGTTAGAGAGGTTGATGCCTTCATGGAGCTTGTAAAGAATGAGATGGAAGAAGTCGTTACGGAAAACAATGACTTAACACAGAAGCTTAAAGAGAAAACGGACAGCCTGCAGGAGTACAAAGAGCGAGAGCAGACAATAAAAGAAACAATGCTTACCGCCCAGCAGCTTAAAAATGATATAAGTGCTAACGCACATAAAGAGGCCGAGATCATAATAGCAGAGGCAAAGATAAAGGCAGAAGAACTAATCAATAATGCACAGAACAGATATATGGAGATCATAAACGAATTAAAAGAGCTACGAAGGCAAAAAATTCAACTTGAAGCAAGTCTGAGGGCGATACTTGAAACGCATTTAAAGATGCTTGAGACCGAGGTCATAAAAGAGGAGCACGTCATAGATGAAAAAATTTCAATAATAGCAGGCAAATCCAAGATATCAAATGGCAAGCAGTCATAAAATATTGTGTGTGACTGTCAAACCATTATCTTCTAAAAGTGAGCTCATTCAAAAGGATAGAGAGCTAAAAGCATATCTTAAATCACCGCCTATTGACGGTAAGGCTAATGAAGAATTAATTTATCTGGTAAGTAAACAATTTAATGTAAAAAAAACGGATGTTAAAATTATAAGTGGGAAGACATCAAAGAAAAAACTCATACGCATTTTAACATAAAAGGAGCTTTTAAAAATGCCTATTTATGAATACAAATGTTTAAGGTGTGGTAAAACATTTGAAATAACGCAAAAGATCACTGCAAAACCAATTACAAAATGTCCGGAATGTGGCGGAGATGTGAAAAAGCTTATATCAAACTCCAGCTCTTTTATCTTAAAAGGTAGCGGATGGTATGCAACCGATTACGCGCGTAGAGATAATAAAGAGCCAAAGAAACCAATTGAAACTAAATCAAAGCCGGAGACCAAAAAGGCGAATACAGCCTGACATCTAAAAAAATATAAATTTCGTGGTTATTCTCTTTACCATATTGTTTGTTTTTTTATTTCCTTCAAATGCCTTCTGCTGGGGACCCATTACTCATATTGATTTTGCAGTGGAGGTTTTAAATCTTTCACAATATGTTGCGCCGAGAATTGCAGAACTTATAATGACATTTCCCTATGATTATCTTTACGGCAACATAGGGGCGGACATTGTTATAGGTAAAAATTTTACGGAGTATGAGTATCACTGTCATAACTGGCTTATAGGTTTTCAGGTACTGAAATCAGCCCGGAGTAATCATCAAAAGGCATTTGCTTATGGATATATAAGTCACCTTGCAGCAGATGTAATAGCGCATAACTATTTTGTCCCGAATAAGATCATTACGAGCTACAGGAAAAAGCTTTTACCTCATCCCTACTGGGAAATCAGGTTTGAAAAAATGATAGACGAATCCTCTGCAAACATTATTGGTAAAACATTTAAGCAAAGGCATGTAGATGATAACGACCTGCTAAAGGCAACACTTGAAAAAACGCTATTCTCATTTTCTACAAATAAAAGGCTGTTCAATGGATTGATGTTTATGACAAGAAAAAAGTTTTTACGAGGGATATTCCATAGTCTAACATCAGACAAAAAATGGGGCTTCACAAAAGAGGAATTCCGGGAGTATAAGCTTTATTCTTTGGATGCCGTTTTTGATGTACTTATAAACATAGATAAATCTATCTACACAAGATTTGATCCAACAGGCAATGAGTTAATAAATGCGAGTATTGGTATTCGCAAGCAATTAAACCGTTTGCATAAAAGAGGTATGCTTACAGATCCTCTAAAACAGGAATTAACAAAGACGATCATTCCGCACCTCCAGCCTGGTATATATTCCCTCCATGAAGCACATATAAAATAATGCCCCTTATCTTTACCGGAGATGTAATGTAAAAAATGCCGATCCTGCTTCGTGCACATTTGTTGCTGCTCTCGGTATTCGGCATGAAATGCCCCCTTTTTTTATGTTGCTTAGACAGATGCGTATTTCAATGTTGTCCGAACAGCACAAGATATGTTATACGCGGTATATGAGAATCTTTATCCAGCAGATTGTTAACGGCATTACAACAGGGAGCGTTTACGCGCTGATAGCTCTTGGTTATACGATGGTTTATGGGATCATAGAGCTCATAAATTTTGCCCATGGAGAAATATATATGATCGGCGCTTATGGCGGGCTGATAGCTTTAACAATACTCGGGGCTACGCATTCTTCAGGTGCAGGCATTATCGTTGTTTCTATTGCTTCCGGAATGCTCTTATCAATAGGATACGGATTGACTGTAGAAAAATTTGCTTACAAACCTTTGCGTGATGCCTCAAGGCTTTCATTACTTATTACCGCACTTGGTGCTTCCATATTTCTGCAGAACTTTGTTATGATAGGGCAGGGTTCTTCGGATAAGAGGTATCCGGTAATTAACATTCTTAATCCCGTATTTTCGGTACACGGCATTTCTATCAGTACAATGCAGATCATAATATTTGCTGTAGCAATTACTGTTATGATTGGTCTTGATCTCTTTATAAATAAGACAATGACAGGTTGGGCAATGAAAGCAGCTTCACAGGATCTAACGACCGCGCAGCTTGTTGGTATAAATACCGATAACATCATTTCCTTAACGTTTATTATAGGCTCAGGACTTGCAGGGGTGGGTGGTGTACTGATAGGTTTTTACTATGATATTGTGAATTTTTATATAGGCTATCTTATGGGTATGAAGGCTTTTACTGCTGCCGTGCTTGGTGGAATAGGTGATGTCCGAGGTGCGATGGTTGGAGGTATATTGCTCGGCTTGCTTGAGAGTCTTGGTGCTTCCTATGTCTCACCTAATTATAAAGACGCCTTTGCATTTATCGTGTTGATCATTATTTTACTTATAAAGCCTTCGGGTCTGTTCGGCAGGACAAGATGAGATTTTTTACAGAATTGCTAAAATCTTATGTAATCCCTGTTGTGTGGACTTTTGTTATTGCTATACCAATAATGGGTATACAAAGGGCAATCTTTGCCGGAGTCTTTATAATGATAGGTTTGCTCATATACAATTTCTTTAAAAAGAAAAGCCGTAACAACACGGATGCAGAAACGTTTTCGCAGATAAAAAAGAAACTTTCAGGCATTATAACTTACGGATATCCCGGCATATTGGCAGCAGTAATAATAATTCCGCTATTTTTAAATAGCTATGATATGGATATACTTACATCAGCATTATTATACTCAATGCTTGCACTTGGATTGAATTTGCTTGTTGGGGATATGGGCTTATTAAATCTCGGATATATAGCATTCTATGGTATAGGTGCTTATACTTACGCGATTCTCGCAACAAAGCTTGGTGTTGGTTTCTGGATCAGTATATGGGTAGGCGGCATAGCGTCTGCACTAATAGGCTTGATCATAGCTATTCCTACACTCAGGTTAAAGGGTGATTATTTTGCAATTGTCACACTCGGTTTTGGAGAGATCATCAGGATAATTCTTAACAACTGGAATAGTCTTACGAACGGTCCAAACGGTATAATGAATATTCCAAGACCTCTTTTGTTTAATTTATCATTTGATTCAGGATTAAACTTTTATTATCTGGTTCTTTGTTTCTTATTATTACAGGTTTATTTACTTTACAGAATAAAAAAATCAAGGTTCGGCAGATATTCTGTTGCTATTAGAGAGAATGAATCTGCATCAGAAATGATTGGATTAAATGCTTACAGTATTAAATTAATATTTTTTATGGTTAGTGCATTTTTTGGCGGGATTGCGGGAGTTTTGTTTGCTTCAAAGCTGAGATTTATATCTCCCGATAGCTTTACATTTATAGAATCGATTTATGTTCTTGCAATGGTTATACTGGGGGGCATGGGCAATATCCCTGGCGTTATAGTTGGGGCTTTTGCCCTTGTTGTTATCCCTGAATTATTGAGGAGCTTTGTCGTATACAGAATGCTCATTTTCGCACTGCTGCTTATAACAATAATGCTTTTCAGGCCGGAGGGGTTATTGGGTAAAAAGGGTTATGGGAGATAGAACCGTATTGAAAGTTGATGATGTAAGCCTGATGTTTGGAGGTTTAAAGGCTCTTGATCGTATAAGTTTAGAAATGGAGAAGGGAGAGGTGCTGTGTATAATAGGACCCAATGGAGCCGGGAAGACAACGTTGTTTAATTGTATAACAGGCTTCTTAAAGCCTTCGGCGGGCAGGATTATATACGATAACAGTATAGAGTTAACAGGTAAAAAACCCCATACAATAGCTTCTTACGGCCTATACAGGAGCTTTCAAAATCTTGCACTGTTCACACACCTTACGGTACTTGAGAATATCCTTATAGGGGGATTAAAGAGAAAGGACGTGTCTTATAATATTATTGACGCATTGTTTTATACCTCAAAGTTTAAAAACGGAGAATATTCATTAAAAAAAGAGAGCGTACAAATTTTAGAGTTTCTGGGTCTGGCAGATAAAAAGGATACCTATACAAGTGAGCTGCCTTATGGAAAAAGGAAACTGCTCGAACTTGCAAAGGGGCTTATAACAAAACCGAAATTGCTTCTGCTGGATGAGCCTGCTGCAGGGCTGAATACAACCGAAAAGGTTGAGCTGGTAAATGCAATAAAAAAGGTTGTAGCGCAAAAGATAGATGTAGTTATTATAGAGCACGATATGCGTTTTGTGTCTGATATCGCAAACTGGATTGTTGTTCTTGACTACGGTAAAAAGATTGCAGAGGGTTTACCTGAAGATGTAAAAAAGGATAGAGCAGTTATAGAGGCGTACATAGGTTCATAATGAAGATGGTTTGAACAGTGTGTATAATGTTAGCATAAGCCGGTTTAAAACCCGTTCCTGTTTCTCAACCCTGTATTCAATCTGCATATACATGAAATTGTACTTGACTTTCAGATTTATCCACTTACATTTCTCATTTTATTCATCAGAAGTGGTGTAATATGAAGCGGGTTTTTAAATGTATTATAACTATCTTACTTATTCTTCTTAAGTTTTTTCAACGCTGTAGCAGTTGTTAAAACAGCAGCATACAAAGTAACTTTGTGGGCACCTCCACCCGATTCTCTTTCGGGTTTGCAGGGGTATTGCAGCAATTGTCTTTATTGTACATGGGATTCTATATGCGCGAATAACAATTGGAGAGCACTTCTTACTGAAGGGGGATGCTCTTTTGATTGTAATTTTAATCTTTTAAGTTGTGCTATGTATGCTGATTATCATGGATGTCCTTCGACGTATTGTACGGGTGGTTACCCTTCTTAGGCATTACCTCCTTTTACCGGAAAAGAGTTTATAGAAACGGTGGCAAAAGAATTCGGGACAAGTCCGGGTTACCGGGTCCTTTCAAGGTGGATGGTAAGGATGGCGGGGCTGTTTCAAACGACCATGGCAGAGCTGTATGAGATGCACTATCAGAACGAGTTCGATTATCTTTTCGATTCTTCAAAATTCCAGAACGCATTCGGGGTTCAGCCCGTGTCTTACCTGCAGGGGATCAAAGAGACCATACAGTATTATCAGCAGAAAAAGAGGGACAGTTGTCCCTCTTCTATTATTATCTCCCTCCTGTCCATAGAGAAAGAATAAAAAAGGCGGGCTTGCGCCCGCCCCGATAGTCTTAATTCAGAATTTGTTTCTCAGTAATTTCCGCCGCCCTGGAACTGCGGGCATGTGCTGTCGGTAAAGTACGAGCACGGGAAGTACTGTGGACCTGTAGTTGTATTAACAATTTCATTGACTGTGGTACCACCATGCACAATTGTCAAGAATGTAGCCCCAAGGTTTTCGTTAAGCAGGCTTACAGACTCAACGGATTATTTTAAGACTTGACAATACAGTCTTTGTACAAATATTATTAATGTGTCATTGTAAAATAAATCATTATGAACATAAAAGACATTTCAAGGGATGGATTTAAGCTTAATCTTATAAAGGATAACGCATGGTTTATGGCCATGCTGGGATTAAGGGCTGTTGAAATAGACAGCATAAATAAGGAACTCGTATCGAATCTGGATATGCACCTTGAAGATAGCGGTGTAATTGATATACACGGCAATGTGCGTGTTGATATTAATATAAAGTGCGTAAGGTGTTTAAATTTATTTCATTACATTATTGATAAGCAATTTACCGTAATGCTTGAGCCTTACAGTAACAATTTTCAATCATACCATGAATTGAAAAAGGAAGAGCTTGATACGGAATTTTACACAAATCATGACTTTGAACCGGAGAATATCGTTTTTGAACAGGTTATGATAAGCTTATCCATGTATCCTTTATGTAAACCTGATTGTAAGGGATTATGCAGCATCTGCGGTACAAACTTAAATGAACACCAGGATCATGTATGCAAAAAGGCTGTAGAAGAGGATAATCCATTACGGATAAAATTACAAAGATTGAAATTAATAAAAGGAGCTAAATAATGGCACAGCCAAAAAGAAGACATTCAAAATCAAGACGGGACAAAAGAAGGGCAAATTACAAATTGGAAGCAACAGCTCTTGTTGCCTGTCCAAGGTGCAGTCAGTTGATGAAACCTCATCATGTATGCCCCACATGTGGTTATTATGACGGAAAAGAAATAGTAGAGGTAAAAGAAATTTAATAACTATGAAAGTTGCGTTTGATGCTTTTGGAACCGACGGCTCTCCAGATACTGAGATAAAAGCGGTTAATGAGGCAATAAAACAGGGTATCGAAGTAATACTCGTAGGAGATAAAGAAAAACTTGCATCCGTGGACTCACGGATAGAGATCGTTGATGCAAAAGAGATAATTACTATGGGTGAATCTCCCTCTCTGGTCATAAGGGGCAAGAAGGATGCTTCAATGCGTGTAGCAATAGAGCTGGTTGCAAAAGGAAGGGCTGATGCAGTGGTAAGCGCAGGGAATTCGGGGGCTATGATGGCATTATCCATGCTTATCTTAAAAAAATTACCGGGCGTTTACAGACCCGCAATAGCCGGTGTGATGCCGAGTTACAAAGGGCACACCGTATTTATAGACATGGGTGCGAATGTAGATTGTAAACCCGTTCACCTTGTTCAATTTGCTGTAATGGGCAGTGTTTATGCAGAAAAATTATTCAATATAACTAATCCAAACATTGGTTTGCTTAGCAATGGAGAGGAAGACAGCAAGGGGAATGAGTTAACCCATCAAACGCATGAATTGTTAAAGAAAACATCTTTAAACTACAAAGGTTACGTTGAAGGTAAAGATATATACACTGGGGATGTGGATGTTATTGTAGCAGATGGGTTTGTGGGGAATACGGTTTTAAAGGCGAGCGAAGGCGTTGCTGACATGATAACAAAAATGATAAAGGACAGCTATAAAGCATCTCCTATAAGCATACTCGGCTATCTGCTGTCCGTAGGGGCATTTAACAGACTGAAAAAACGCATTGATTATGCCGAGTACGGCGGAGCCCCTCTCATAGGCATAAACGGGCTGTCAATAATAAGCCACGGCCGTTCAAATGTAAAAGCACTTGTCAGCTCACTTGCATTATCAAAAAGATTTTATGAAACAAGGCTCAATTATGCAATAATAGAAGAACTCAATCGCAACACCGCATTACTTAACAATATAAATGAGGAGAACCTATGAAGATTGCATTCATTTTTCCCGGGCAAGGTTCTCAATATGTGGGAATGGGTAAATCACTTTATGATCATTTTGATATTATAAAAGATTACTATGATAAAGCAGATAAGACACTTGGATATAGCCTGAAAAATCTGATGTTCGAAGGACCTAAAGAAGAATTAACACTAACGTACAATGCGCAACCCGCAATACTTACGATGAGTATAGCGGTTCTTGAACTTGTAAAAAGCAAAATAGCTATAGAACCACTGGTGTGTATGGGGCACAGTGTTGGAGAGTACAGCGCCCTTGTAGCAGCAGGTGCCATAAGCTTTGAAGAGGCTGTTTACGCTGTAAGAAAAAGAGGTGAAGCTATGCAAGCGGCGGTAAAACCTGGTGAAGGAACAATGGCCGCTATTATAGGAGCTGACGAACTTGCGATAAAACAGTCTTTAACCCAGGCCCAGGCATCTGTAGGCGGGATTGCAGAGATAGCAAATTATAATAGCCCTGAACAGATAGTAATTGCGGGTAATGTTATCACTGTTGAAAAAGCTATGAGCCTATTACATGCAAAGGGTGCAAAACTGGTTAAAAAACTTGAAGTTAGCGCCCCGTTTCATTCAAGCCTTATGTCGCCTGCCGTACCTGTTATGGAAAAAGTATTACAGGATATTAGCTTTAAAAATACAAAATGTCCGGTCATCTTCAATGTTGATGCGCAGCCCCATTCATTAGCCGAGGATATGTACCCTTTGCTTTTAAAGCAGATTGCGAGTTCCGTAAGATGGACGGATACAATTTTATACGCAATAAAGCATGGTGTCGACACTTTTATTGAAATGGGACCAGGTAATGTCCTCACAATGCTTGTAAAACGTATCAACCAATCTGTAAAGTTTATTAATGTAAACGACGAAACGACACTTGAACGATTATACGCCGCCGTACAATAATATGGGATGGGATTTTTCAGATAAAATTGCGGTTGTTACCGGAGGAGCAAAGGGTATTGGTAGAGCGATAACAGAAAAATTATTGTCGTACAATACTACTGTAATAATTATTTATAATAATTCACAAGAGGATGCCGAGAATGTCTGTAAAGCTGCAGAAAATGCCGGAAGAAAAGCTTACGCAATCAGGTGTAATGTTACAAATCCTTCAGAGGTCAAAAACGCATTTGAATATATAGAAAAAACCTTTAAAAAACTCGATTTTCTTATAAACAATGCCGGTATCACAAAAGATAATCTATTAATAAGAATGAAGGATGAAGAATGGCTTGATGTCGTTTCTACAAACCTGAACGGCGTTTTTTATTGCACAAGATCAGCGGTTAAGCTTATGTTGAGAAAGAGATACGGCAGAATAATAAACATATCATCTATTGTTGGCATATCCGGTAATCCGGGTCAGTCAAATTATGCTGCAACAAAAGCCGGGATAATAGGCTTTACAAAGGCCGCAGCAAAAGAGATGGGCGGGAAAAATATACTTGTAAATGCTATTGCGCCTGGTTATATTGAAACAGATATGGTTTCTGTTATGCCTGAAGAGTTTAAAACCATGATACTCGGGAACATACCTCTGCACAGGTACGGGACACCTGAAGATGTTGCCGGCTTAGTATGTTTTCTATTATCGGATGATGCCGGTTATATAAATGGTGCTGTTGTAGATATAAACGGTGGTATACTTTAAGAAGTTTAATAAAGGAGGAAACAATTATGTCATTAGAAAAAGCGGTAAGAGAACTTATTGCTGATCGGCTGAAGCTCGATCTAGAACAGGTTCAGGTGAATGCAAGATTTATAGAGGATCTCGGGGCAGACTCTCTTGATATCGTCGAGATGATCATGCAGATGGAAGAGCTTTTTGGTGTAACGATCCCGGATGAGGATGCAGAGAAAATCAAAACTGTAAATGATGCTATTTCTTATCTAAAAGAAAAGGGAGTGAATGCTTAAAAGAAGGGTTGCTATTACAGGTATTGGTACTGTTAATCCGCTTGGTAATAGTACGAAAGAAAGCTGGTCAGAACTTATCCAGGGAAATGGGGGGATCAATATTGTATCAAGGTTTGATCCGGCAGAGTGCGAAGCAAAAATTGCCGGCGAGGTAAAAAATTTTAATCCTGAAAATTTTATTGAGAAAAGGGATATTAAAAAAATGTCTCTTTTTATTCAGTATGCAATAGCTTCTTCTTTAATGGCTTATGAAGACAGCGGTCTTACGAAAGATCATATTGATCCTGAAAGGCTCGGGGTAATTATTGGCAGCGGTATGGGTGGACTTGAAAGTATTGAGTTCTACCACCGGCTTCTATTGTCGGATGGCCCAAGAAAGGTTTCTCCATTCTTTATACCAATGACGATCGGCAATATGGCAACAGGTTACGTTGCGATAAAACTTGATGCAAGGGGCCCGAATTTATGTATTACAACTGCATGTACATCCGGTGCTCACTCTGTAGGAGAGGCGTTCAGGTATATACAGAATGGGCTTGCGGATGTGGTCTTTGCGGGTGGAGCGGAATCAACGATAACACCTCTTGCGTTCGCAGGGTTTACCAATATGAAGGCATTATCAACAAAAAATGATAATCCCGAAAAGGCTTCAATGCCGTTTGATAATGAACGCGATGGATTTATTCTGGCAGAGGGCGCAGGAATACTTGTGCTGGAGGAATATGAGCATGCAAGGTCGAGGAATGCAAGGATCTACGCAGAGATAATTGGATATGGAGCAAATGGAGATGCGTACCATATTACCGCGCCTTCTCCTGAAGGCAAAGGAGCAACCGATTGCATGAAGCTTGCAATAAGTAATGCCGGTATAAAGCCGGAAGAGATTGATTACATAAATGCTCACGGCACTTCTACAAAATACAATGACCTTTATGAGACAAAGGCAATTAAAACCGTATTCGGTGAGCATGCATATAAATTAGCTGTTAGTTCTACAAAAGGTGCTACCGGACATTTGCTCGGTGCAGCAGGCGGTGTTGAAGCCATATTTACGGTACTTGCAATTTATCATAAGATTGTCCCGCCTACAATAAACTACTCAACTCCAGATCCGGAATGTGACCTTAACTATGTCCCAAATAATGCAATAGAAAAGGAAATCAGATTTGCCCTTTCAAACTCTTTTGGTTTTGGCGGGACAAATGGTGTATTATTATTTAAGAGGGTAGAGGATTGAAGATTGCAATCGCATCAGACCATGCGGGATTTTCTTTAAAACAGGAGATTTTCAGGTTTTTAACAGAAAAACATATAGAGGTGAAGGATCTCGGTACATTCACAGAATCATCCGTTGATTATCCAGATTATGCATTAAAGGTAGCAGAATCTATTTTTGCAAACGAGGCGGAGAAAGGGATACTCATTTGTGGAACAGGCATTGGCATGTCCATTGCCGCAAACAAGTATCCCCATATTATTGCAGCGCTTGTTTACAGTACTTATACTGCTGAAATGGCGGCAAGGCATAACAATGCAAATGTAATCACGCTGGGTGGAAGAACAATGGATAAAAAGGATGCATTAAAATGCGTAGATATCTGGCTTAATACACCATTTGAACATGGCAGGCACGAAACCAGGATTAACAAGATCCTCAATAGTAAAACAAACAAGAAAGGAGATGGATCTTATGGAACACCTTAAACATACAGACGTAGATGTGTATAACGCCATTTTAAAGGAAATAAAGAGACAGCAAAATACACTTGAGCTTATCGCCTCTGAAAATATTGTAAGCAGAGCAGTGCTTGAGGCAATGGGTAGCGTTATGACAAACAAGTACGCAGAAGGCTATCCCGGGAAAAGATACTATGGGGGCTGCGAAAACATGGATACAGTAGAGCAGCTTGCAATAGACAGGGCAAAAGAGCTTTTCAAGGCGGACTATGTTAATGTTCAACCCCACTCAGGTGCACAGGCAAACATGTCTGTGTATTTTGCCTTTCTTAATCCCGGGGATACCATTATGGGTATGAACCTGGCGCACGGCGGACATCTTACTCATGGTAGTCCTGTAAACTTCTCGGGCAGGTTTTACAAGGTTATACCGTATGGGGTAAGAAAGGATACGAGAACAATCGATTACGATGAACTTGAAAAGCTTGCGATGGAGCACAGGCCAAAGATGCTCATCGCCGGTGCATCGGCATATCCAAGGACAATAGATTTCGAAAGATTCTCAAAGATAGCCAAGTTCTGCAATGCATATCTCATGGTTGATATGGCACACATCGCAGGACTTGTTGCAACGGGCCTACACCCGAGTCCTGTACCATGGTCTGATTTTGTTACAACTACTACCCATAAGACACTGAGAGGCCCTCGTGGAGGGGTTGTTATGTCTAAATCGGAGCACGAAAAACAGATCAGATCTCAGGTGTTCCCCGGCATGCAGGGCGGCCCGCTTATGCATGTCATTGCTGCAAAAGCAGTATCATTCAAAGAAGCGATGTCGGAAGGGTTTAAACAGTACCAGAAGCAGGTTGTTAAGAATGCAAAACTGTTTGCAGAAGAACTACTTAAAAGAGGCTATGATATTGTATCGGGAGGTACCGACACACATCTGTTTCTTGTTGATCTTACATCAAGAGGCATAACAGGCAAGGATGCTGAACATACGCTTGAGATAGCAGGTATTACGGTAAACAAGAATGCGGTACCTTATGACGAAAAACCGCCTGCAGTAACAAGCGGATTGAGAATCGGAACGCCTGCAATAACATCAAGGGGTATGAAGGAGCCTGAAATATTATTAATCGCAGAGTATATTGATGAGGCTTTAAAGAATAAAGATAACAATACAAGACTTGAGGAGATAAAACAAAGGGTTGTAAAATTGTGCGGTAATTTCCCGATATATGAAGATTTAGTCTAACAATTATGAAATGCCCGAAATGCGATTATCTTGATACTGCTGTTATAGATTCACGCATGACAAAAGACGGCTCTTCTATTAGAAGACGGAGAGAATGCCCGAAGTGTAATACACGGTTTACAACTTATGAAAGAATGGAGACTGCTGCGTCTCTTATGGTGATAAAAAAGGACAATAGAAGAGAGGTATTTGACAGGCAAAAGATCAAGCAGGGTATAATAAAGGCATGCGAGAAAAGACCTATAAGCATGGACACCATTGATAAGATTGTAGAAAGGATTGTAAAAAAGTATGAAGACGCTCCTGAAAAAGAGTTCGCCTCGACCCGTATAGGTGAAGATATAATGATGGAGCTTAAAGAGCTTGATAAGGTTGCTTATGTTAGGTTTGCTTCTGTGTACAGGGAGTTTAATGACATAAGTGAATTCATGGATGAATTGGAGAGTCTGTTGAAAACAAAGTTAAAGAAACCTGCCAACAAGAAGTAAAATACCCCTTTCTTGTTAAAAAACAATTCTATCCGGCTTTTGTATCTATTGCAAAGTTTGCGAGTTTGTCTGCCTCACGATTCAATTCTCTTGGTATATGTTTTACTGTTATACTATCAAAATTGACCATAAGCCCCAGGTATACCCTGAATAACTTTTTTAGGTTTGTATCCTTTACAGCGTAATCACCGTTTACCTGTGAGACAAGCAGCTGGGAGTCGGACAGAATCTTTACTTTTTTAATATGTAATTCTATAAGCTTTTCAAGTGCAAATAGAAGGGCATTATATTCAGCCACATTGTTTGTTGCATGGCCCAGATATTTACTGAAACGCATTGGCTCCTTTTCTACACCATAGACGACAACACCACATCCCGCGTCTCCAGGATTGCCCCTTGATGCTCCATCGATATATACTACTATCCCGCTATCCATTATCCAGCATTACCTGTTTTATTAATGCCTCCACCGAGAGTTCAATAACATCCTGTTTATACATTGTCATCTCATTCTTGTAACTCAATTCCATAAGCCATGCCTTTATCGCACCCTTATCCTTACCATCGTGTATTTGTTTCTGTATTTTCTCTTTTATAGAATAGGCTGTGTCTATGGATTCTCTTATACGATTTAATGCCTCGTTACCTTTAAAATAGGTTGTATGACCGAGTCCTATTATATCAGGCCGCATTGATTCTATAAGCTTTAATGATTGCACGTATTGCTTAAAGCCAAAAAAGAATAAAGGCATATTGCTGTTATCCGAATAGTAAAATCCCGCTGAATCAGATATGAGCATAGTACCTTCTGATTTTATGAATAAAGATAAAATGCCAGATGTGTGGCCGGGGGTTGCAATTGCCTTTATATCTTTATTAATGATCGTATCTCCATTATTGATCTCTGACGTTACCTTAAATCCTTCATCGGAGACATCAAAGGTTGTTTCTCCAAGCCCCCTGTACACATCAACAAAATGCCTGTCCTCTATCATGAAATTTTGTATTACCTGTTGTTTCAAAAGCCGTTCTTTTGTTTTGGTTGATGAAAGCACAAAAGCCCTGTTAAAATGCTTGGCCAAATGAGGTAAACCTGTTGTGTGATCTGCATGCTCGTGAGATATAACGATATATCCTATGTCTTCTTTTTTGATATTAAGTGCATTAATCTGATCAAAGATTTTTTTTGATGTAGCTGTTACACCTGCTTCAAAAATGATATAGGTATCATCTGCCTTTATAAGATAGGAAATAAACCTGCTATCCCCTAACGCATAAACCCAGTCGTTTAGTTTAAAAGGAAAACATTGTTTCATCAGGATATGTTTAAAAAGTATAGCAAAAATAGTCAAGAGTTAACTCAAAAAAAGTAGTAAAAAGTTTTAGGTACAATTTTCCATTTTCCTCGCAGCATGCTGCGAGGAGTAAATAGAGCGTGATACCTTTGTTAGCTGTCATTCATGCGAAAGTAGAAATCCAGTTCTTTTGCCTTGCTTTTCTGGATTCTCATTTACACATGAATGACAGGCAAGCAGTAAACTTGTAGGTTTCGGTCTTACGTTAACAAATAAAAGTTACAGCTATTTTTTATTCTTTATAGAATCCAATAACTTCTGTGCAAGCGGTTTGTCAAACATAGCCCAATCCGCTCGGAATGTGGGAGTTGTAAAAGTTAACACCTTATTAAGGATCTCTCTGGCTTGATCATATTTATCATCTTTTATATAAACCTTTCCCATTATGGCCATGGAGAGAGTAAAGTTTGGATCAACCTTTAAGGATCTGTTCAGGTAATCAAGTGCCTTTGAATCACTGCCTCCTGCTATCCACGGAAGTTCGTAGTACATCTCGCCGTAAGCCTCAAGTACATTGTAATTGTTTTTATCAAGTGCATAAGCCTTACCAAGATACTTCTTAAAATCCGGAAGCATGAATAATGAATTTATCACACCTTTATACTGGCTTATTCTTCCGATATTTGCAGCACACCAGAAATAACCCTGAGCGCCTTTTGGATTTAATGCTATTGCTTTCTTTGCAGCAGCCTCACCGGCTTGATAGTCCTTTAGTGTATTCGTATGGGTCAGCTTTGATTGATCCCCCAATGTTAAATAAGCCTTCGACAGCATGTTGTAGGCTTTGTACTGGATCTGAGGTGCATCGTTCTCCATTATGATCTGATTATACATGTCAATAGATTTCTGGATATTTGTTATATCCTTGTCATAATCATTGAATACCTTATTTGCATCTTCGAGTGTGAGTGCATAGGCGCTTACCGATAAAGCGAATGTTAGAGCCACAGTCAGAATTGTTAAAATCTTTAATTTAAACATATTTCCTCCTTTTATGTATTATTGATTTTATATATCCCAATACATTTGATTAATCAAGGATTCGTATTGTTACATAACAACAATCTATAAACCCCGCAATCTCTAATATACTATGATTTGTTTAAAAGATCTTTTACGGCTATACTAAAACCGGCTGGACCTATCGCGTTAATCTTTTGTACTGCTAACTTAAAATGGGTAAATGTATTATCGGGCTTTTTTACTGCATAAGGTATCATAACATTAGCAAGCATAGGCTCATCGTTTTTGCCTTCACCTATACCAACGGTTGTTAGATTATTATGTGTGTTTTTGTAAATAGAAATCAGTTTACTTACGCCTTCTCCCTTGTCGGTATTACCCATAAGATGATAAAACCTTGTACCAGCATAGACCTTTAGGCCATTGTCATATGCAACTTTTGTTATGCTTTCTATTACATCCTTTTTTTTTACAAGAAACGGTTCATCATACAACCTCTGTTTAGCCATGCCTGCAAGATACTCGCTAAGGTTCAGGTACTTTGCAACATCACGTACAGACATATCACCAAACCCCACAATATTATCGCCGGATTCTTTTTTCATCTCTGCAAAAACCTGTCTGATCTTCTTATAATCGGTTCCAAGTTCTATGGTTACATAGCCGCCAAATTCCTTATACTGTTTGTAGGGCTTGAGCGGTTTAAACTGTTTAAATTGTTCTACCGGTATATAAATTGCGCCCCCGTTTTCGACAATAAACGGATCAACGTTATTCGTTTGTTTTCTGAAGTACAAAACTTCTGTGTAGGATTTACTCGTACAAAAGATGAGGGGTATATCATACTTTTTCAGAAGTTCAATTCCGTTTGCAGAGGCTTTTGGAGAGTAAGTATTATAGTCAAGCAGTGTTCCGTCAAGATCGGTAAAAACGATCAAAAATCTTTTAGGCATTGTTTATACTATATCCCATGGTTTTGGTAAAAAAATACTATTATACTTGGCAAGCGCATATCTGTCTGTCATACCGGATATAAAATCGGTGATCCGTTTTTCAAGAGGATCCTTTATAACATAAAAACCCGCTTCTTTCTCAAACAGTGACGGATTATCTTTATAATAATAAAATAATTGTGTCAGTATGTGCTCGCATTTCTCTAACTCTTTATGCACAACATCACTCTCGTACACATGTTCGTATAAAAAGTCCCGGAGCATATTAAGTGAGTCCATGACATCATTCTCTATAGAGATCGTTTCATAGTCGATTGCCGATGTTGCAGAAATCACACTTTTTACCATTGAATCGATGCGTTTTGAATATGTGTTACCCAGTATTTTAACGGCTTTTCCAGGCAGATTGCTTTCTGTTATAACACCCGCCCTTATCGCATCATCTATATCGTGGTTTACATAGGCAATAATATCTGCAAGCCTTACAATTCTGCCTTCAAGCGTTACCGCGGTGCAGTCAGAAGAGCTTGACATAATCGGTCCCTTGCCTTTTGAATGTTTTGATATCCCATCCCTCACTTCAAACGATAGGTTTAGACCTTTACCGTTCCTTTCGAGGACATCGACCACCCTGAGACTTTGAATATAATGTTTAAACCCTTTAGGGTTTAACTTATTCAAAACGAGTTCGCCAGCATGACCAAATGGTGTATGTCCAAGATCGTGGCCTAGCCCTATTGCTTCGGTGAGTTCCTCATTAAGTCTTAATGACCTGGAGATCGTTCTTGCTATCTGGGTAACCTCAAGTGTATGTGTAAGCCTTGTTCTGTAGTGATCCCCTTTTGGCAGGAGCAGTACCTGCGTTTTATACATAAGCCTTCTGAACGACTTGCTGTGCAAAATGCGATCCCTGTCATGCTGGAATATGGGTCTTATGGCACATGGCTTTTCCCTCCTGACTCTGCCTTTTGAGTTTACACTAAGCATGGCCACTGGGTGCAGAGTTTGTTTTTCCTGCTGTTCTAACATTTCTCTGATAAGCATGTGTTTATAGTACCATCGTTTAATTATGAATGTAGAGGCAATTCATGAGCTGCCGCTACAACAAAACAACCCCGTTTTCTTTTCGCCGTGTGACTGCTCTAATAATATGGACGGCTGCATGGGTTTACCCATACAAATCGTGAACCAGTGCAATGACGTATACATATGCCTTATTTCACAGCAGGCGGTGGATGCGTTATTGCGATATTAAGATTAGCGGCAGAATCATTTTGATCAAGCATATCCCTTGTCAGGAAAAGGCTGCTGTTATTGTGGCAATTTGTACAGCTCGATATGCTGTCACCTCCATTTTGCGGGGTAATAAGCTGTATGTTATGGGGATACGTATTCTGCCATGTCGGCACAAGATCAAAACCCGGAAGAAGACCAAACCCGAAATAATCAAAAGTATCCCTTGTGATGGGGTAATGCCTTACGGTTGTATAGATATAGGATTCTGTTGTTATATCGTTAAGCCCGATCCTGAAATCCGTTTGTGTGAACTGTGCCGCACCTATATACTGATTTCCCGAGTACATGCTTATATAATCATACGTGTTTTTATAAGGTAGTGAGTGACATACGGTGCAATTGAGAGTTCCCATCTGTGGTATGTTGTGTTCTGTGATACCCGAAGTACCATTGGTAACATCGGTATGACACATACCGCATTGGGGCATCTCCTTTACCTGCCACATTGTTGTATAGGTTATACCATCACCGTGTATGCCGTTGCTGTGACAGTCCTTGCATTGAAAGCCGAGATTATAATGAACATCGGGCGGATTGCTTGATAGACCTTCAAATTCCTGTGCTTGTGTTGTGTGGCACTGATTACACGTGTCCTGCATTGATGCGACTGTAAATTCATGTCCTTCGATCAGTCCGCCGGTAATTGGTCTTTGCACATGACAACCGCCGCAAGATGCATGGCAGGTCTGACAGTCTACTTTGTTTGGAGTGTTTAAATTGTTATAGTATGAACAGGAGATTTTCTGTAAATAAGATTTCTCCCCGGCAAGGGTGTAATGCAAGCTGGTTGTATAGCTCTGGACAATCCCTGCATGGCAATTTGCGCATACCGTATTTGGATCAAGAGATGGATCGTTTACGATACCATTGTGTGCCTGAACCATTGAAGTGGTAGAAGAATCTCCTTTATGACAGTCCACGCATTGCATAACGTTATGCGGGGAATTCAAAAAAGCGGATGTAACAAGGAAATCGGCAGGATTTATGGAGGAAGCCGATGCCTGAAGCATCGAAGCACTTGTGTGGCATACTTTACAATTATTTATGTTGTTTACTTCACTTTTGCCGCACCCTGCAATCACCAGAGCTATAAACATAAGAACTAATAGCTTTTTCATCCCGTCCTCCTTTTGACGATATAAAAAATATCAAAAATAATAATGTATGCCTGCATTTATAGTATCAGCAGAAATGCCAAATGCTGTACCGTATCCATCGAGATATTTTACACCGAGATCGAGCTCGAGATTAAACCCGAGATTCGGAAGTCCCTGAAAGAAAAATTCTATACCGCCTAAAGCACCAAGGCTGAAACCCGTTTTCATCTCTACTCCTGTAGCTGTTGAAACCGGTTGATTAAAAACGTATAAACCAGCGCCTGTATACAAGTTCATATTGGCTTCTTCCATTACATTATACAGGAATTTACCTCCGAGCCCAAACGATGTCTGGCTGCTGCCGTTGTTTGGTGAAAAATTCAGAAAGGCAAAATCTCCCTGAATCCCCATGTCTTTGTTAAACCAGTACCTTGCAGATGCTGCATCAAGATGCTGGTTTATGCCTATCTGCGAATTAAAACCGGCACCAATTCTTTCACTGAGATCCTTTGCCCATAGCTTGGGAACAATACCTACACTCAGCAATCCCATTAAAACGAGTACTTTTATCTTCATAAACAGCTCCTTTATCATGTGTTTTTTGGATATTAACAAAATCTAATATATAAGCAAGCAAACTCTTCAAAAAAATGCATATAAATAAATGAAAGGAACTCGCCTCTGGTTTAAGAATTTTGAATCCGGTATCTATGTTCACCAAACTTCAGCAGTGCTTTTGATTTTAAAATGACAAAAACAAATATCTATTTGACTAACACCTGTATCACATATATCATGCTAACAATATGTTTTTAAAAAGGCTTAATTTTACATTTTTCATTACGTTATGCTTGTGCCTTTTGTCCTCCGTTTCAAAAGCAGATCAACCATCTATTGAATCACAAAAATATCCTGTAATTACAGCCACCACCCAAACTTCCACAACCGTGCATAGCTTCTCAGATTCTATTAACAGTATCTGGGAACAAAGAATTACTTCAACGGATTATGCGTCAATCGTTAAACGTATTAATAAGATAAAACTCGATAACGGGTTTACCAATCTTTATCCATACAGCCTTGCGCTTATTTATGAATCAAATGAAAAGGCATCAATGAAATTAGTGGACTACGCAGCATTGTTATCACCGTCTATGCCGGAGCCGTACTTGTTGTTGTCATACCATATTTTAACATCCAGACATCCGGAGTACGCCAATGCGTTAATGTATTTAATGAAAGGCATTAAGCTCTTTTTTGCCGATCCTTACAATCTTATGAGATTTATATCAAACAGGCTCATCAATATTACCTTCGCTATATTTTTTACATCCATTATTTTTAGCCTATTACTGTTGTTCAGGTATTATCCTCAAATACATAAAACCGTAAGAAGTATATTGCCCGGCATTGTTCCCAATTATGCCATAGTTGTCTTTGCCATAATAATAGGGCTGATACCATTATTATTCGGTTTGGGGCCTATATGGCTAATAATTTTATGGCTTTTTATGACACTCATTTATCAGAAACCTGCCGAACGTATTTTAAGCATTGGCTTTATAGCATTTCTTGCCATGTTTACCTATATCACGCTTATCGGAGTTGCTACTATTCTGGAACCCGTGGAACAGCCTTTGACAAGCATAATGGACATTTATTATGGGACATCTTTAAAAAGCGATATATACAAATTAAAATCTTATGCAGACAGTCATCCGGATGATCTATACAGTAACTTATACACAGGACTTTATCTTAAGAAGACAGGGGATTACGGCAGCGCCTTTACCTATTATAAAAGGCTTATAAACGATGGATATGAGAACTCACCTCTCCTGCTTATTAATATGGGCAATCTTGAATATGCAATGGGGAATAAGGAAATTGCAGAACAGGATTATAAAGATGCAATCAAAATTGATCCAGCTTCTTTTGAAGCACACTATAATCTGGGGCAGCTCTATCTGGCAAACGCAAATATTAAAGGAAGCAACGAACTTGATAAAGCAAAAATCCTTAATCCTTCATTGTTCGGTTACTTCGCATCTATCTATGATAAATCTAATGTAAATAGAATTTTTATAGATGCAATGCCATCAGCAAATAGTCTTGCATATCGGATGTTCAAAGACACATTAAACAATAAAACCGCCATATCTTTAACCTCATTAATTATAAGCAAGTTCATAACCTTTCCAGGCGCATCAGGGCTTCCATCTCTCGGTATATGGCTTTTGATTGTATACCTGCTTTTGATATTGTTATCTAAATATATGGATAGACCCTTAAGGTGCAGATCATGCGGCAAACTGTATAACGCGTTTAACAGGAATGACGAGTATAGGAAACTCATATGCAATGATTGTTTAAACTACCATGTAAAAAAAGACCTGAAGAATGATAAGAAAAAACTTGAGATCATTCAGAGAATAGTTAAGTGGAAAAAGTTGTTAAAAGAAATAGATATGTCTGCTTCTATCCTTATCCCAGGTGCTGGATACATATTAAGAGGCTTAACTTTAAGAGGTGTACTGATCCTATTTGTTTTTAGCTATCTTTTAATAGAATACATTACGTCGTTCGGATTGATCTCCAATATATTTCCTGTAAACATACCTTTTATCGTTATGTTAAAAACAATAACGCTGATCGCTGTTATACTTTTGTATTTATTAAATCTTCTGTTTTCATATTATGGTGAGGCAAAATGGTTTTGAAAGGCTCTCTCGGAACATTTGACATTATATCTGTTATCCAGATGCTAACATCCCAGCAGGCAACAGGGATATTACATGTAAAGGGCGTAAAAAAAGACCAGTATTTTGATGTATATCTGGATAATGGTATGTTTGTGAAGGCAATACCGATGCAAAAACCCTTTATAATCTACCTGGCAGAGAGACTGCAAAAAGCAGGTATATTAGATGCGGGACAGGTAAAGGTTTTAAGCAGAGAGGCAAAAAGAACCGGTTTATCAGAAACAGATATCCTGAAAAGGTTTCCCGTCACTGTCTCTGATATATTTAATTTAATAAGATCTGTTTCCAGTGAATCCCTGCACATAATGCATCATCTAAAAAAGGGTTCCTATGAATTTGAGCCTACCAAGATAGAATACGATCCATCCATTATAGAACCGATAAATGCCGAGTTTATTTTGATGGAATCCGCAAGGATCGTTGACGAGGTTACGCAGATCAAGTGGAATTATACAGATGACATGGTATTTAAAAGAACCCATCCTGAATCAAAAGAATATGAAATAAAAACACAGGATAACGCTGTTTTAAGCATTATAGATGGTAAAAAGACAGCTATAGAGATCTATTATATGAGCCTGCTCAGCAAAAATGAGGTATTGCTTATACTGACAAATCTGCTTCAAAACGGCATGGTAAGTATTTATCTAAAAGGGAAGGAATTTAAAGCCGCTAAACCTTCTATATTTTCAAAATTCGTTTTAGCTGCAAAAGCTGTGCTCACATTTATAATAAATGTCATTATTATACTTATGATACTTTATTATTCAAAGGTAAACCCATTCAGATCAAACGGGTATACTGTTAATATAACCTACTCCAACATATTGCAATATATAGGCAATTATCAAAAATTAAGGATAGAGAATGCAATTGATATGTATAAAATAGAATTCGGCAGGTATCCTGATTCCCTGGATGTGCTTTTAACCACCCATATATTAAAGGCAGATGATTTGACTTTCCCGTATGGCAGTGAATACTATTATAGCAAGGGTCATGATAATTATATTCTCCTCGAACCAAAATATACAGCAAGGTAAGGTGTTATCCAAACAGGTATGATAGCAAAAGAAGAAACACGAGTTTTTGAATCGAATGAGCTTGCCAAGGTTTTGTTTGGTGTTAATAACGAAAACCTTAAGGTTATAGAAAATAATTTTGGTATAAAACTCAATGTACGGGGTAATGTCCTTAATTACAGTGGTGAGACGGAAACTGTTAAATTGGTTAATGTATTATTGTCAGAGCTCTATAACGTAGTGGATAAAGGATACGCAGTAAGCCCACGCGATATTTCAAACGCAATTGCCATAAAAAAGGAAGATATTACCATAGACCTGAGTTCTATCTTTCTTGACGATGCGCTTATAAATCTTAAAAAGAAAAAGATCGTACCAAAGAGCTTAAACCAAAAATTCTATCTTGATGCTATAAAAAAATACGATATTGTTATAGCAATAGGGCCTGCCGGAACTGGGAAAACATATCTTGCAATGGCAATGGCACTTATTATGCTTTTACGTAAAGAGGTTGATAGAATCATACTTACAAGACCTGCGGTTGAGGCGGGAGAGAAGCTTGGTTTTTTGCCTGGGGATATAGCCGAAAAGGTATCCCCGTATTTGAGGCCGCTTTATGATGCGTTATACGATATGATGGATCAGGACCGCGTAAATGAATTGATATATAAAGGTGTTATTGAGGTGGCCCCGCTTGCTTTCATGAGAGGCAGAACCCTGAATGATGCGTTTATTGTACTTGACGAGGCTCAGAATACGACATCCGAACAGATGAAGATGTTTTTGACAAGGATCGGATTTAATTCCAAAGCCATTGTAACTGGTGATATAACACAAATAGATCTTCCAAAGGATAAGAACTCGGGACTTGTGGAAAGTATTAAGATACTTTCCGACATAGATGGCATTAAGTTTATCAGATTTTCAGAAGTTGATATTGTAAGGCACAGGCTTATTCAGGAAATAATCAAAGCTTATGAAAATTATGGACAAAAAAATAATACACATAAGATAGAATGAATCTCATTAATACGACTAAATCCCGATTGATCTCATTTTATTCGGCATCTTTAAAAAAGATGCATACCGTCTCAATTGTGAATACACATCCTGAGATCGTCAAAACGGTCTTCATAGCAATCATTAGCATAATCATCGGCATAATTGTAGCTCCTGTAACAAATATAAAGCCTATAAAAAGTTATCATATAGGGGACATAGCTAGACAGACAATCCATGCACCGGAGGATATACACGCTATTGATACCGTAGGAACAAAAAAGTATATAGAAAATTTAATCCGGTCCCTGCCTCCCGTTTATAGATATAACCCTTTTACAAAACAGCATGTTTTTTATATGCTCATAAAGGTTTTCCGTACCGGAAGATTCATGATTGCATCGCATAATACCCTGAACGAGATAACGGATAAAATAAACGGCTATTTAGAGAAATTCTCGGGCCAAACATTATCCCAGGGCACGATCTCCTTTCTATATAAAAGGAACTTTAGCAAATATTACGAAGATAATTTAATAAGCGTGATGCAGAAATTTTATGATAAATATAAAATAGTGGTTAAGCTCAATGACGTACAAAGCCATACAAGCACTGGTATACTATTAAATACAAGAGGTGTTGGTAAATCATATATACATGATTTAAACAATTTTGTAGATCAACAAAATGCAAAAAGCCCTTTGTTTGACTTGATTACCGTTACTTTCCCTCAATTGTCTATCAACGATTATATAGTACTTACAAACTTTGCAGAAAATTTTATTGTACCGGATGTTAGGTATGATGAAGAGGCAACAGCTGCAATAATCGCAAAGGCAAAGCAAGCTTCAAAACCCGTTCTAATACATATCAGAAAGGGAGAAACGATCATAAGAGAAGGTGAAGAAATCAATTCAAGTGTTTTTGCAAAATTAAAAGTTCTCACCGGTAATAGGATGGTTGTGTACTGGTATGCTTATGCATTACTGTACGCAATCATAACCTTTATATCCATTTTTGCAGTGGTTGAATTCTCTCAGAAAAACATACGGAAGTTCCGGGTAAGCTTAAAAGACAGCATGTTCCTTTCCATAGTGCTTTTGCTTACCATCATATTTGCAAGACTCTCAACCATGTTTGTTAATATCCATGAAATTGGTTCATTTATAATACCGTCCTCAGCCTATTATTACGCAGTACCAATAGCGTTTGGGGCGATGATCGTCAGACTTATACTTAATTCAGAGATAGCAATAGGTTTTAGCATAATAGCGGGTTTACTATCTTCTATCACGGTATCCGATGGTATGTTTATACCTCTATACTTTATAATAAGCGGTATAGTTGGTGCACATACACTTGCAAGATGCGAGCAGAGAACTTCCATAATTAAGGGCGGCGTAATTGTAGGTATTGTTGATATACTGCTTGTAACATCGTTTATGTTTATAAATGGAACCGACACATTGGATACATTTATTATAAATGGATCTATGGCGTTTTTGGCAGGCATCGTTTCCGCCATACTTGTTACAGGACTTACAGCAGTTTTTGAATCCATTTTTGGATACGCAACAGATATAAAATTACTTGAACTTGCAAACCTCGAGAATCCTTTATTAAAAGAACTTTTTGTTTCAGCGCCCGGAAGTTACTACCACAGTATGATGACAGCAACCCTTGCTGAAGCAGCAGCGTCATCCATTCATGCAAATCCATTACTTTCGAGAACGGGCTCATATTACCATGACATTGGAAAGATCAAGATGCCCGATTATTTCATAGAAAATCAGGCGAACATGGCAAACAAACACGATAAACTGCTCCCGAGCATGAGCAGTCTTATAATCATATCACACGTAAAGGAAGGTAGGGAGCTTGCAAAGGCATACAAAATTCCGGATAAGATCATCAATATTATCGAGCAGCATCATGGCACAAGCCTTGTTAAGTTCTTTTACGAAAAGGCAAAAGAGAAGAACGGTATAGATATAAAAGAAGAGGAATTCCATTATCATGGACCAAAACCCCAGATAAGAGAAACGGGTATTGTTATGCTTGCCGATGCTGTTGAGGCGGCGTCAAGAACTTTGAAAGAACCGAATCCAGCCCAGATAAAGGCGATGGTCGAAAAGATCGTGAATAATAAATTTATGGATGGCCAGCTTGATGAATGTACACTTACATTGCACGACATAAATGAGATTAAAAAGAGTTTCATAAAAATATTAGTAGCCATTTTCCACAAAAGGGTTGACTATCCTGGTTTTAAGTTCAATCAATTGTCCAACAAAACAAATGGATATTCAAATATCGTTCCATTACCGAAGAACAGATAAGCCTTTTAAGGTTGTAAGAACTTCCTTAAAGCGGTTTGCTCTAAATATAAAAACATCTTCAAGAATATATGTCGCTCTGGTAAGCGATAAAACAATACAAAAACTCAATGCAGAGTTCCTAAAAAAGGATAAACCTACTAATGTCATGTCTTTTGAAATGAATCAAATAGAGCCTGAAAGCGGTCTGCTCGTTACCGGAGAGATCATCATATCGGTTGACACAGCAAGAAAAGAGGCTTTAAACGCAGGCATACCACTTGAGCAGAGGCTGATCGAGCTTTTTGTTCACGGTTACGTCCATCTGCTTGGTCTTGATCATACAAAAGGTAGAGCAGAGGCACTAAAGATGAAAAAGAAAGAACAATATTTTTTACAAATGTTTGATTAAGATAACATTATGCCATGGATTCTATCGATCATTTCCGGCTTATTGATTGGATTTAGCTTTCCGAGGTACGGTGTTTCCATATTTGCGTGGTTTGCATTTGTACCGCTTTTATTGGCTTTAAGAAATTCTACAAACGGTAAAAGCTATGTTTACGGATTTTTGACCGGCATTATTGCCAACATTATTATTCTTTACTGGGTTGTCGTTGCAATGAATAAATACGGCGGCATAAACATTGTCGTTAGCATTATTGCACTGATCCTGCTTTCAATAATCATGAGCGGATTATATTACGGAACTTTTACATTTATTATAAACTTGTTCGGAAATGCGTCTATTGTTGGTGAGTTCATTTATGTCCCTGTTTTATGGGTTTTACTTGAATATATAAAAACATTCCTTTTTTCCGGGTTCCCATGGGAGCTGCTTGGTTACTCTCAATACCGTGATTTGGCACTTATTCAGGTTTCAAGATTTACAGCCGTGTACGGCGTATCATTCATTATAATGCTCTTTAATACCCTGCTCTACGAGATCATCGTATGGTGGTATGATATTGAGAGAATAAGAACAGCAAAATACCCGTGGATATTTCTTAAGGTTATTGCTGTATTTTTGCTGACAACCATAAGCCTTGTTTATGGAGAGATAAAAATGAATAGTATAAATAATGCCATAAAAAAAACCAAAACCACACTAAATGTGAGCCTTATACAGGGCAATATCGATCAGAGTATCAAGTGGAACCGATCTTATCAAAGCAGCACAATGGCTGAGTACTTTTCGTTAACCGATCGGGCTATTAAATTATCACATACCGACCTCGTTATATGGCCTGAAACAGCAACACCATTTTTCTTCCAGTCCACGTCTGATTATGGCGCAGCGATGAGTGATTTTGTTAAAACCAATCACGTGTATCTTTTATTCGGCAGCCCTGCTTATAAATTTACCAATAAAGGGGTTGAATATTTTAACAGCGCATTTTTGATGTCACCGTCTGGCAACATACTCGGCAGGTATAATAAAAGGCACCTCGTACCTTTCGGAGAGTATCTGCCGTTGAAGCATGTTTTCTTTTTTTTAAAAAAGCTAACATCAATGCTGGGCGACTTCACGCCTGGGAAAAGCAACCAATTGCTGCATTATGATAATGTAAAAGCAGGCATACTGATCTGTTATGAAATCATTTTTCCACAGTTATCTCAACAAGACTCAAGAGATGGGGCAAATCTACTTGTTACAATAACCGATGATGCATGGTTTGGAGATACTTCTGCGCCTTATCAACATTTATCCATGGCAGTATTCAGGGCTGTTGAGAATGACAGGTTTGTTGTAAGAGCCGCCAATACCGGCATATCCGCTGTAATATCCCCAACAGGGAAAATATTGGAACAGACGAAACTGTTTGTGCCTGGATTTATAAATTATAGGGTAGCTTTGATTAACACGAAAACATTTTACACATTGAACGGGGATCTGTTTGTTTTAATATGCGCCGTGATTTTTATAGTTTTCGCGGTTGTTTATGCATATAAGTTCATGTTTATAAAAAAGGGATAAAAGGCATGTTTATTGCATGGTGCTTTGTCTGTTGTCGTTATGGAGCATGACCATAGTTTTTTGGCTTTTCACCGCGCAGCAGCCTGGTAAACATGGACATTTGTAACGGGTGAAGGCGGAAACAGCCCCGTATATCTATACGCCCTTGACTACGATGGAAAGGGGTGATTAACAAAGATAGAATTAAGTTCTGCGAATCCCAGGTTTACGGTTCCGCCAGGGAAATGTTTTGCTGCCGAAGTAGAAAAGCAAGACTCATTTTTTCCGGGGACCTGCTATTGCGGGCCGCCTTGCTGTGTAATAGCTTTCTAACGTGGTAAAATATAAGGAGAAGTAACAGTGAATGCCGAAAAGAGTAAAAGGGTTTGTCCTGTTGAAAGGGCTGGTGGACTTGATAACTGGATAAGAAGATTACTGCAAAACCCGAAAAAAATACTAAGACCATACATCGAGAAAGGAATGACAGCCCTTGATATGGGCTGCGGACCAGGCTTTTTTACGACAGAATTATCTAAAATGATCGGTGGTTCAGGTAAGGTTATTGCCGTTGATTTACAAGAAGGGATGCTTGAGAAGCTAAGACAAAAGATTAAAGGAACAGTATTAGAACAAAGAATTGAATTACATAAGTGTTCAAATGATATTATCGGTGTTACGGAAAAGGTGGATTTTGTTTTAGCATTCTACATGGTCCATGAGGTGCCGGATCAGGATAAGCTATTCGGAGAACTGCTATCGATCTTAAAACCAAAAGCAAAGATACTGGTCATTGAACCTTCGTTTCATGTTTCAAAAGAGTCATTCGAAAACATGATAGATAAAGTAAAAAGTATCGGATTGGAGGTTATCGGAAGACCCAAAGTATCTTTTAGCAGGGCAGTATTGCTAACAAACAAGGACAAAAAATGATTATGATAACATGCTTGGTGTCTCGTCTTACTTGTCATTGATAGGAGCGAAGCCAAAGGCGCCGTGACAAAACAATCCTTCTTTCAACCTATCCGATTTTACAGGGGGCAGGGGAGATTTATTCCACCATTCCTCCTAATTTCAATTCTATAGGGAAGAATTCGGTAAATTGGTAAGGTAAAAACTGGTCGCAGAGCCATATTATTACCCTATATATAAACTACAAAATACCGTGTACAATGTCCACGTTTATCTGCCCTACGAAATAGGTTGTACTGTTTTTCCCCTTTTGACAGAGTATTAACAATTGTGGTACGGTTATTGTATGGCAAAATCTTTGATCATGAAATCCAGAGGTTTTGCATCGGAGAAGGGGTTCATCCTAATACTTAGTACGTTAATTATCGGTTCTTTTTCTCTACCTTCAGCCATGGCAGACGATCTGCACCAACTTTATGGAGTAAATCATAATGGGTTATATATTGGAGGAGGAGGTGGCTTAGAAATCCCTACTGGACCGGACGAAGATGGTTTTTCAACAGGAATTGGTGGGGCATTTATGATTGGCTATCAGTTTATTAAGAATCTTGCAGTTGAAATTGGAATAAATCAGGGACTAGGGCTATATAATAACAACGGCATATCGGGCACATGGAGTTTTGCCGACATATTTTGCTTTGATATAAAACCTATAATACCCCTTTCATCAGGTAGTAATTTGCATTTCATTGTAGGCATCGCATATGCGGGAGATCTCTTTGGCAATTCCGTTACAGCAACAAACTCAAGCGCCATTGCTCAATTGGGTCCGGGTACAGGAATTGATCTTGGTATTGGATATGAGCATTATATAACTAATAGTAGTTGGTCGCTGGGAGTAGAAATTATTTATCATCATGTGACTTCTGAACAGGCAGCAGATAATTCTGGTTATTCATACATTCTACCTTATCCTGAAAATGCAAGTGCTACTTCTATAAACTTTACGTTCATACATCATTTTTAAATGGGAATGACTTTTTCTTGTTACCGGGATTAAACTGCCCTGAGTATAATCAGGGACAGATACCAGTTTCGTTATACATTTACAATAACGAACTTATATAATATCGGCAGTGCATACATAGAATAGCAAGTGTTGTTAAAAATTATCCATACCATGTAGCTCAGCGAGGAAGCTATCGACAGCATATTTTTGAAGAGAAAGAAGAATTCATTGATGGAGTTTGTGGAACTGAGCAAGGCAGTCGTGACTGCGCTGGAAAAGAAAGTATAACTAGGGCTGTACGTTAATGAGCGTGTCCTCCCTGTTTGTATGGACTGGAAGCCACATCGGCTTTATATTATATCTATGTTCACGACTTCTGTTTCGAAAAGAAAGGGGCTCACAAGTATACCTCTTGTTGTCTTAAGTCTGGTGCTGCTCGCAGGATGGACGCAGCATCCCGGTAAGAACGCCGGCTTTATCATGGGGGAAAAGATCAGTTACGTAAAATTTCAGACCGAGTATAAAAAGGGCTCGGGGTTAATACCCGGTAAAAAATATACCCTGTACGCCTGTATCGACGGCACCGTACAATTGCCCTTTTATAAGGGCATACTGTCGCAGAGTTATTACTACGGCAGCTCATGTTATTCTCCTGATGAATTGTATATCAGCGGTGATGATTTCTATAGCGTGCAAAAAAGGATAGAGTTTAAAAATATGAAGGGCATGTATTGGGTTACGGTTTACGTTGATATTGACGGAGGTATCGTCGTGGTTGATTTTAAAAAATGAAACATGTGTACCATTCCTTTAATTCCTTATCTGTTCCCCATTCCCGTGGTAGCAGAGAGGGTATTTTGAGATCGTCATTCCCGCCCCGCATTCGGCTGGGTAAACTCCGGCTGTAATCCGGTTTCAGAGATGAAAGTTAGAAAGTTTCGGAGTTGTAGAGTATCGAGTTGATAGGTATTTCTCTGCAACTGCTGTGCTGTGTCTCTTCCAGTATACTATTCATATTTCAAGGGCTACCCCTATGCTCCCAAGCTAAAACACCATCCGTCGAAAGAGAAGAATGTAGCCATCTATTTGCTCAAGAGGTATAGCAATCTGAGCAATGCAGAGATCGTGGAACATTTTGGATTAAGCTATTCATCAGTGAGCAAGGCCGCCGGCAGTTTGGAAAAGCAAATGTATGAAGATAAAGGATTGCAAAAGGAAATCAATGGTATCTTTTCACATTTCAAGGTCTGATAATCATATAAAGTGCACCTCCTGAGCATACCAGGGACATCTGTTTTCTGATATGCTCATAGATAAAAAGACACAAACCAGTTTGCCACAGGAGGTGTCTTAATAATCACAGGAGGTGCTTTG
>JAMCPX010000009.1 GCA_023382265.1 Deltaproteobacteria bacterium
AAACGATGAAAGCCTTACGTATACGTAAAAGAACCCCATAATCCGAATAAACCTGAGCTGGCGGTTGGAAATGGTAACATCATTAAACGCACGCCTGTTGTAATAATCAAAATGAGAATAATCTTTTTCTATAACATACTCTTTTTTGTTCGACATAAACTCGTAGAGATCGGTGCCCGGTAAAGGCTGGGTGAGATTGAATGTTACCTCGTCGGATTTAATCTCCTTTGCAAATTTGATAGTGGAGATTACTTCCTGCCGCGTCTCGCCAGGCGCTCCGAGCATAAAAAACACCAGTGTTTTTACGCCGGCGCTGTGTGCCATACCGACGAGCTTGCGCACCTGTTCAGGGACAATGCCTTTTTTATAGACATCGCTCAATATCCTGATCGTGCCGGACTCCCCTCCAATTTGTATCTTCCTCAGGCCTGCCTTGTGCATGCGCAGGAGGAGCTCCCTGTCAATGGTATCCGCCCTTGTGTTGCATCCCCAGATAAGACCTGTATTTGCCTTTATAAGCAGATCCGTAAACTCAATGACCCATTTTTTATCTATCGTTAGCGTGTCATCCTGAAAGATAAATGCCTGGATACCGAGCGTTTCCTTCAAGGATAGGATCTCATCAACAACGTTCTGTGGTGACCGGTATCTGAGCCTGGTACCGAACAATCTCCTCAGTGTGGGCTGGCAGTATGTGCAATGGAAAGGACATCCTCTGCTCCCAATAATGTTCGTTCCCTTTTTATAGCCCTCGGTAACATCCATAAAATGCCAGTATTGCATGTATCGCTCATTCTCTATAAATGAGCGGTTGGGAAACGGAATTGCATCAAGGCTTTGCGATAAATTAAGCTCGTTTGACTTATATATATCCGCACCATTTTTAACCCATGCCCCCTTAACAGGTTTTAAATCAGGAAGGTTCTTTATAATCTCCAATGAAGCAAGTTCACCTTCCCCAATCACAAGGGCATCCACGAAGGGTATCACCGTTTCGGGTAGTATCGTTGTATGGGGACCTCCTGCAATGACGTACTTGCCAAGGGATTTTGCCATGTCAGCTATCCTGATTGCATCATTGAACATAAGGGTATCGATAAATATGCCTACGATATCGGTAGGAAAATTAATGATCCGCTTGAACACATAATCATAACTTTTATGAAAGGTCGTATCTATGATCTGGACTTCGGCGTTGAGGTGTTTTTTGAGATAGGTAGCAATGTACATTACACCAAGCGGCGGATCGCCGGACGTATATTTCATTCTTGGAAAAACTATTGAGATACCATAATGGTCAGGCATGGCGTTTGCTTATAGTCTCATGGTTTCTGAGATTGGGAATATTGTTCTACATTTTATCATTCGTTTGTCCGAATCCAACCAATTCGCGGACGATATATAATGGCCTTTTCTTTACCTCATTATAAATTCTTCCTATATATTCTCCGAGGACACCGATGGTAAAAAGCTGGACTCCGCCCAAGAATAAAATGACGACGAGAAGGGAAGCATAACCTGAAACATGGTACCCATAGACCAAGTTACGTATTACAATAAGTACAGCATCAATAAATGCAAAAAGCATAATCAAAAGCCCAAAAACAGTTGCAAATTGAAGCGGGAGATTACTGAAAGATGTTATGCCGGAGAGGGCAAGGTTCCAAAGTTTCCTGTATCCTTGTTTTGGCTTTCCCGCATTCCTCTTGTGACGCTTGTAAAAAATAGCTGTTTGCCGGTAACCAATCCATTGGAATAATCCTTGCATCAGGCGATTTTGCTCCTTCAGCTTTTTGAGCGTTTCTACTGCCGTTCTGTTGAGCAGGCGGAAATCTCCAGTATCTTTTGGAATGTTAATGTCGACGAGTTTCGCAATGACCCTATAAAAGAGGAAGGATGACCCCCGTTTGAACCATCCCTCTCCCTCCCTGAGTCGTCGCGTTGCATAAACAATGTCGTAGCCTTCTTTCCATTTTTCCATAAGCTTGGGTATAAGCTCTGGAGGGTCCTGCAAGTCGGCATCGATAGGGATCACTGCCTCGCCTGCAGAGAAATCAATGCCGGCGGTCAGGGCAGCTTGTTTGCCAAAGTTTCTTGAAAAATTTATAATCTTGACATTGTGGTCTTTTTTATTCAATTTCAATAATTCGTCTAACGTCGTATCGGTTGAGGCATCATTTATGCAGATAATTTCATACGTCACGTTGATCTCATCAAGCACTCTTTTTACCCTTGAATAAAATTCCGGGATGTTTTCAGCTTCATTATGCATGGGTGCTACGATGGATATCGTTAAACCTTTTTCTGTGTGGGACTCTGTCAAATGTTTTACCTCCTTGCTCTTATTACCATTATTCTCCTGCAACTGCAAGGCATCAAAAACAGGTCTGTTATGATCAACTGCGATATTACTCAGGACATCTATAATTGGTAGAAGAACCGTCATCTCTTAACAAGAAATAAGACAACACTAAACTTATCAGACCTGTTATTGTAAGAATTAATCCGATAAGAAAACTCAGGGGTTTGTATTCTAAGATCACAGTATGATCCCCTTGAGTAAGGAATATTCCGTCAAATGCATAATCAGTCCTGATTATTTTTGATTCCTGATTATCCACGTATGCTTTCCATCCCGGAAAGAAAGTATTGCTAATTACCAATAAGCCAGGTGATGATGTGTTGACTTTCATTTTAATATATGATGGTTCATAGCTGACGAACTTGACTTCAGCATGTGTATTTATTCCAGAGTTAGTCGTCGTAAAAGATGCATGTTTAATGTCACGATTCATAATAATAGCAAGGTTATGAAGTTGCGCAGAAAGATTATTTGTAAGCTCGAGAAATTCGTTATCATTATTTGCCACTTTGTAATCATAAACCATAAAGGCCCTGTCGAAGGCAGATAAGTTTTTATAGAGAATAAAACCTTTATCTTTAACTACAGGCTCCAAATGAAGACTTATAGAAGGTGCTGTATCATTTTGATTAAGCACGATATATTTTACATTTACGAGATTTAGAAAATCTGGAAGCGACATTGTTTTAAAAAGAAGCTCATACCATTTTACACCTAACGCATCGTAGTTTCTTATATCTTCTATTCCATAATAGGTAGTTATATCAGGTGGCCATGCTGGTTTATAATCAGGATTCATACTCAATGGAAAAGCCCTGAATGGAGGGGGCTGCTGCTGTAAGGTTTTCATAATCCTGTTTTGCGGATACAGGTATGCAAGATTTGTAGGTGCTTCGTACCGTATAAAGGGGAGTGCAGTTTGTGAAAAAACCAGTATTAAAAGAAGATAAAATTGTAAATTTACTTCATGTATTTTTAATACAAGTACTGTCATGAACAGAAATAATAACGTTATACCCAAGTCAGCTGCTGTATAAACATATAGCTGCCTTAAGATAGAAGCGTCCGCAGTTTTATTGATATAGAGAATATACAAGATCAGTAACAATATTGTAACAAATAAAATCATGAGCAGTGAAGATTTTACAGAATCAATGCTAAAACAATTTTCAAAACACTTATTCAACCAAATTACTCCAATCAGTATAATAAAAATATTTGAGCACCCAAACAGAGTCAAGGAATTACTTATATGAAATAAAGGGAAAAAAGTTATAAGATGGTGAAGTAGGGGCACATTAAATGTCAGGCTTCCAATATATACTAAGATTATTATAAAAATGAGGATGTAATTGTTTTTATGAAAGTTGGCTAATCCCGTTATAAAAAATAAAAAAATTGTTATACCGATGTATCCAGTGGCTCCGATTAACAAAAATAAACCAAACACAAAAGAAATAGGTATTTTAAATAAATAACCAAAAAAATTAGGCACTATACCGAGGAATAGGGCAGAAGGTGGCAGGTTAGTAGTGTGAAGAGCGTACGATCTTTCCAAATGAGTGTAACTTAAAGAAAGGTATTGCAGAAACGGAAGCCACTGAATTGCAGATATTAAGATGGCAACAAATACAAAAAGAGTTGTTTTTGTAATTATATTCTTTATACGTACCCTGCTTCTGTTCTGAAATAATCTTATGAAAAAATAAAGAATAAGAATCGATGCTCTGAAAAACAACGATTCCGGATGTCCGCCAAAGACAGCTATCGTTGAACCTATTGATAATAATAGATATCCCGCAATATTTTCTGGTGCATCAAGAATTAATTCAGTCGCTAACATTCCAAGAGGTAGATAAAATGCAAGATTTACTTGTGGCCAATAGAGAAAAATCATGTTGAATCCGGCGTACATAAAAGCGCATGAACCTATCACAGCAGCTTTATGCTTTATTCCTATTTTACGTTCAAATAGATACATAAAAATACCAGCAAAATACAGTTTAAAGAAATACAGGAAAAACAATCCCCATTTTAATCCAAACAAATAAGGGAAAATATTAAGCGGGTAAAAAAAAGCGACTTGCATATCAGCGATGGCAGGTGCGCCGCATCCAATGTCGGGGTACCACAAAGGTACATGACCTTGTTTAAGAGATGCTATATTAAAATGGAGTCCAGGGATTAAACTAAAGACTACATCAAACATAGCTTTGTTTGCCGGATAGGCAGGCAAATTATCCACCCTAAAAAAGGGATATGTTTGTAGAATATCGCTTGGGACCTGAATTTTATTTGTAAAAATAGGCTGATAAAAAAATATTATCAACGACACGATCAGGAAAAAGTTGGCCTGAATAAATTTCTTATCTTTTACTAAATGCATAATTATATTTGTTTATACGTTTACTCTACTATTCGCTTAAATCAAAGAAAAATGACTATATTTATATTCTTTAACCTTATTGTATACTTTTTAAACTAAAGTAAGTCAATTTCCGTTTACAATAGAAAGACGTAGTAGTGAGTAAAGCGTAAAAAAAATGTCCAATAGAATGGATATTTAATCTCTTGTTGAATTCTCAGTTCAGATCGGGTAAGTGATACATCGGTATAACAATTTTTTTATTTTTTATAACGGGATTAGCCAACTTTCATAAA